>JAKBYW010000321.1:0-3629 GCA_021840275.1 Chloroflexota bacterium
CCAAGATGGTGGAGTTGCTGCGCTTCAACGGCCTGCCGCATCTTTTTGGAAAAGTCGAAACCAACATCGATCGTATTCTGGGCGTTTTGCGCTGGCTGGTGGTCGAGATGGAGCATCGCTATCGATTGCTCGAAGCCGCCCATGCACGCGACTTGGAATCGTACAACAGGAAACAACTGAAAAAATCAGACGGCCAGACTTTGCCGCGCATCGTGGTCGTGGTCGATGAATTGGCCGACTTGATGATGTCTGCGCCGGACCAGACCGAACATAATCTCGTCCGCCTGGCGCAGATGGCGCGCGCAACGGGAATTCATCTGGTCGTTGCGACTCAGCGCCCCTCAACGGATGTGGTAACAGGTCTCATTAAAGCGAACTTCCCTGCTCGTTTGGCTTTTGCCGTTGCTTCCGGCATTGACAGCCGCGTCATTCTCGACACCACCGGCGCCGAAACTTTACTGGGACGCGGTGACATGCTCTTCTTAAATCCCGAAGTCGGCAATCCGATCCGCGCCCAAGGCGTGATGATCACGGATATGGAGATCGAGCGCATCATCGATTTCTGGCAGAAAAATAGCGGGCTTGAAGTTAAAAACGACGCGCCGTGGGAGAAGTTGCTGTCCGAGCCGGATGAAAATGAAGATGACGGTTTGATCGAACAAGCCATCTCGATTGTGCGAACGAACCAGCGGGCTTCGGCTTCGATGTTGCAGCGCCGCCTGCGGATCGGCTATCCGCGTGCCGCGCGTCTGCTGGATCAACTTGAAGAGATGGGCGTGGTCGGTCCATCGCAGGGAGGCGGTAAAGAGCGGGATGTCATGCCGTCCGACGAGGAAGATGGTTGATCCTTGTCTTGACGTGACCCTGGCGTTTCGGCGGGATCTACCCACAGATTACACAGATTCCCGATGGATTGGAAATATACCTGCCTGATTGGTGAAATCTGCGGATGGGTTTTGCTCTTCCTTAGAAACGGTAGAGACTTTGATGCCAGACCCTCATCCCTGATTTTTTCGGGTATGATTGGGCAATCTTATTCCCGAGGTTGAGTGTGAAGAAAACATTCACTGATTTTTTGCGCGTTACTTTTAAATGGGTTCTTGATCCAATCGGTGGCTTTCTAAATCGCATCGGGTTAACACCTAACTCCGTGACTTTGCTCGGAGTAGCCGGAAACATCATCGCTGCTTATTTTGTAATGCGGGGTCAGATAATGATCGGCGGCATCATCATGTTGCTCGCCTGGCCGATCGACGCGTTGGATGGCACGATGGCGCGTCTGCGCGGCGAAGCCAGCGACTGGGGCGCTTTCGTGGATTCTGTCAGCGACCGCTATTCCGAACTGATCATCCTGGGTGCGTTGCTTTATTATTTCGCCATGTCAAACCAGCATACGGCTGAGATTGTCACGTTTGCCGCGGCGGCGGGTTCGATACTCGTTTCATACGTCAAGGCGCGCGCCGAGGCGCAAAGTTTTAGCGCCAAAGAAGGTCTCCTAACGCGTGCCGAGCGTTATTTTGTTTTAGGTCCGTCGCTGGTGCTTGGCTTCCCTATCATCGGCGTTTGGATTATTGCCATACTTGCCAACTTCACTGCGCTCCAGCGAATCTGGGTTGTACGTTCCCAGGCGCATGCGAGCACCAAAAAATATTCGCCAAGGAGTAATTAGAAATGATCGATGGTTTTGCTTTAGGTCCGTTGTACATTCGCTTTTATGGAATTGTCTTAATGCTCGGCACAGTTGCCGGTGGCTTTCTCGCCGCGCATGAAGCCAAACGCCGCGGGCATGATCCTGAAATGGTGTGGGATCTGCTGGTTTATCTTATTATCGGCGGCGTGATCGGCGCTCGCTTGTGGCACATCTTCACCCCGCCGCCTTCGTCGATCGCTCAGGGTTTTACCACCCAATACTATCTCACACATCCGCTGGATGCAATTGCCATTTGGAAGGGCGGGTTGGGAATTCCGGGGTCGGTCATGGGCGGATTGATTGCGCTGTACTTTTATACGCGCAAGTACCCCGCCATCAGCTTCGTTGAATGGACGGATATCGCCGCCCCCGGCCTGGCTTTGGGTCAGGCCATTGGGCGTTGGGGCAACTTCTTTAATCAGGAACTTTACGGCGCGCCGACCAACCTGCCCTGGAAAATCTATATTGATCCGGCACACCGTCTGGCGGGATTTCAAAACGAAGCCTACTACCATCCACTCTTCCTGTATGAGTCTATCCTGAATTTGCTGAACATGCTGCTCTTGCTGTGGATAGCCCGCCAATATTCTGACAAACTCAAGAGAGGCGACGTTTTCAACGTTTATTTGATCGTCTATCCCGTTATTCGCTTCTCCCTGGACTTTTTGCGGCTCGACGCTTCGCGAATTGCCGGGATCAACGCCAACCAGACTCTGAGTGCCGTGGTGGCTGTTGTTGCCTTGCTGGTGCTCATTTGGAGACACCGCCCCGGTACGGCGGAGCCGGAAATGATGTCAATGGCGGTTGAGCCAGTTTTGGACGCACCCGCCTCAAGTTCCGAACCCGAAGCGGAATTGTTGGAATCTGTCGTTGCGAAGAAGACTGTCAGAAAATCCACGACGAAACCAGCGCCTGCAAAAAAGTTCCCGACCAAAACGACGGCGAAAAAGCCTGCTGCGAAGAAAAATACCAAATAGGCTTCATCAATCTGAACAAGGTAACTTTTTGGAGGACTGTTGTCTGATAGACGCCGTCCTCCTATCCTTTTATGCTGGACGCACAATGATAGAAACTGAAGACTTGAGCAAGCAATTCAACGAGTTTTTGGCCGTCGACGGTGTGGCGATGTCTGTAAAGCCCGGACAAATTCTGGGGCTTTTGGGCCAATACGGCGCGGGCAAGACCACCATTGTCCGCATGGTGACATCTCTGCTGACACCCACGCGCGGCTGGGCGTGCGTAGCTGGCTATGATATCGTGAAGCGCCGTTGCTGGGGATTGCCGCGTTGGTCGAAGCGTATATCACCCCGTTTATTCTGGCGAATGTTATAAAATAGGTGCGCTATGCCAAAAGTTATTATCCTCGGTTCATCGAACTCCGTTTCCACCTCTTGCCGCCAATAAAAACAAACGGCGCGGAAATCCGCGCCGTTCCTGTTGTGTGTTTACCAGCCCTTTATATATTGGGCCCAATCATCGTTGTCGTCCAGATGTCGCGCAAACATATAGGTGGCGTTGGCCGGGGGTTCTTTTGGAACGTGCAAAAGCAGCATATGCACTTCTTCGGGACTGTGCCCGCCTTTGCGATGATTGCAGGGCGGACAAGCCGCCACCACGTTCGTCCAGATATGTTGGCCGCCCTGGTGCTTTGGCTGGACGTGGTCCACCGTCAAGCCTCGGTCGCGCCGTCCGCAATACTGGCAGGTATAATTGTCGCGTCGAAAGACTTCGCGGCGAGTCAGCTTGATGTGTGGGCGCGGACGATGGATCTGAATATCAAGGCGAATGACCGATGGGCGCGGGATTAATTCCTTGACGGTGTGTATATAGCCGCGGCCATTGGCCACCATTGCCGCCTTGCCTACCATGACCAGACCGATGGCCCGCCGGGTGGAGCAAATGTTGATGGGTTCAAAATTTGCATTGAGTACTAATAAGA
>JAKBYW010000322.1:0-3625 GCA_021840275.1 Chloroflexota bacterium
TTCCGATCTAACCCATGTCCAACAATAATGACGGACCCAACACCGAGACCATCGCCGAGACCGAGAATTTCCTGGCCTGGAAAGCCGAAGAACCGGATGGCGAGACAACCTGGCACGTTGAACTTAACAGCGTCACAGTCCATTTCTTCCAGGAAGAATGGGAAGAGTTCCTGCAACTGGCCCGCCTTCTCAAATAATCTCATGGCAAAAAGCGGACGATGCAGAAATTTGTATCGTCCGCTTTTCAAATCCAGCATGAAAACAAAATCCTCGACTTCAATTACAGATGTCCCCGGCATCGAAGTGGGACAGGCGCAGGATAATTCGGCGTTGACCGGATGCACCGTCATCCTGTGCCGCAAAGGAGCAGTGGCGGGTGTGGACGTGCGCGGCAGTGCACCGGGCACGCGCGAAACCGATTTGCTCGACCCGATCAATCTCGTGGACAAAGTTCACGCGATCTTGCTGGCAGGCGGTTCGGCTTTTGGTCTGGACGCGGCCGGCGGCGTGATGAAATATCTTGAAGAAAATAAAATCGGATTCAATACCGGCGTTGCGCGCGTGCCCATCGTGCCCGCCGCGATTCTGTTTGACCTGGGCGTAGGCCGCGCGGACATTCGTCCCGATGCGGAGATGGGCTACAAAGCTTGTCTCGCCGCGTCGAAGGCCGCGCCCGCCGAGGGCAACGCGGGAGCGGGAACAGGCGCCAGCGTTGGAAAACTGTTTGGGGTCGCGCTCGCCATGAAGTCCGGGATCGGAAGCGTGAGTCTTGAAGTCGGTAGCGGGATCATCGTCGGTGCAATCGTGGCGGTCAACGCATTCGGCGATGTGCTTGAAGACGGAAAGATCATCGCCGGCCTGCGTTCGGGAAAAGTCGGGCCGTTGAAAATTGGTGGGAAAGATTATTTTGCAGATACTTTCGAAATGCTGAAGAATCCAATTGGTCGCACTGTTTTAAATTTTGCAACGCACATGAACACGGTGATCGGTGCGGTTGCGACAAACGCCGCGCTGACCAAAGTACAAGCCACAAAAGTGGCGCAGATGGCGCACGATGGAGTGGCGCGCGTCATTCGACCCGCGCACACCATACTCGACGGCGATACGATCTTTGCCTTATCCACCGGAAACAAGAAATGTGATGTGACAACAATCGGCGCATTTGCGGCGGAAGCGATGGCACAGGCAATCCTGCGCGCTGTAAAAATGTCGGCAGCTGCAGGCGGCTTGCCAGGATTAAACAAGTAGGGCGGCCAAATTGGCCGCCCTACTTGTTTTAGCTTTCTGCTACGACAATCACTTTGTCTTCAGGCGAGAACGTGATTGCCTCCGATTTTTTCGGGTTCGTGTGTACACCGTAAGATTTCCCCGCATCGGTGGCCTCGCTTAGAACACGGTATCCAATGGCAATCTCATTGCGCTGACGGGCAGATTCAACAACTGTGTAGAAGTTGACAGGCTTGCCTGATTCAACATAATCAGAAACAGACTTCAGGTATACCTCCGAACCTTCGGGGTCAAATAGGTCGGTAAAGACCGCGTACAATTCGCCGTCTTCCGAAAGCTGGGACATCATCAAACTGACCAGATGCTCGCTCACGATAAAGTCATCCACGCGGGTGGCTTCAGCTAACAGACGGTTACGCAAGTCGAGCATTTCGCTGACAACCGAGAAACGCGTTTCATCCTTCTCGGCAATGTCGCGCAGATGAAGCAACGTAACCAGCGTGCGAGCGTCAGCCTCCTGAGCGTCAAGACCAGAATTAGCCAGTACGATCACATGATCGAAGCTATCCACTTTCAAACCGTTCAATAAATGGCGGTCGGTTGTGTCACCCTTGCGGATAACAAGTTTCTGGTTGACCAGGCGAATGTCATCTTCTTTAAGCTCCTGTGCCACTTCATCATTGTTGGCCAGGACCATCAACTGAGAACCTTTGGGAACATAGGAATCAAGCTCGCGGACAATGACCGTGCCCCAGCGGTTCCATCCAAGAACGAGGGCCTTTTCAGCAGCAGGTTTAACCCGCTTCCTGCCGCTGCGGATCAGGCTGTTATCCACCGGGAAATTGGTCAACCCGGAAATTTTTACAGTCTCGCCATCGGCAGATAACACAAAGGCTTTATCGCCGGATGCGATCCTGGTATCCATCGGCGGGTTGAGCATGATCGTTCCGTCTGCCGACCGCAGCCCCATCACAGAAGAGGTCTCATACGCGAACAAGGCCTCGCCAAATGTTTTGCCGACCAAAGCGGGTTCTTCCTTGAAGTAGATTTCGTCGCCGCCGAAATTCAATAGTTCGGTGTAGACGGCTGAAAGTCCGGATTGACGCGAAGTCTGGGCGACGAGGCGCGCAATCAGGTCACCAACCAGAACTGCCTGAACATCATCACCGCGGCTGATCATCCGCATTACATCCATGTTTTTCTTTTCATGGATCTGGGTGACGATGTGATACTTTTCCTTGCGGCGCGTGGAATCATTTGTAATCGCCAGAATGGTTTTAGTAACAAAGATATCCGGGTCGTCTTCTTCAGGAGGCAGGACGATGATGGAACGGGCCGTATGCGGGCTGACAATATCAAGATCGGCAGACTCAATGGGATTCCCATTGCGGCAAATAACCCGGGTGTTTTTGGCGTTCGGGATACGCGCGCGGATATCCGCTTCCATCTCGACTTTGTCTTTGTCTGCGAGAATGGCAATGGCCGCGCCCTGCTTGCGGTTTTCGTTCGCGATCACCAGTTCGGATACAATAGTAAAAATCTGTGGCGACCAGCCGAGGATGACAGTGTGATCGTTTTCAAGAACCTTCGAGCGGCCGCGTCGAAGAGCATCCACACGCGCTTCGATCTCGTTGCTCAAAATGCCGATCAGAATACTGACCATGAACAAACTGCCGATGGTCACAAAAAACATGACGACCAAATATTGCAGCGGATTGCCCGCATCGACGGGGTTGGGCGTCAATGCTTGCGACATGATATTCCAGAACACATCGAAAAGATTCGAGCCGTCCGGGATGCCATGAAAAAGCAGGACGGCTCCAGTAGCGACGACGATCAGAAGAACTGTGCCGAGCGCTAGCCAGCTAATTAACGCACTGGGGCCGCGCGAAAGAGTCTTGTCAAAGGCATAGCTTATGCGTTGGCGAAAAGTAGGGTTGGATGATGACATATTTTCTCCGGTCAATTTGGATGAGTCGATTATAAGTGTCCCTCCCAAATTATGCCAATGGGAACAGGGATGGATAATGAAACTGCACAGCACGCTGGAATTTCTCATCGGCTTATTAATTTCACGAGGTAACAGCGGCATCGCACAAAGAGTCTATCCTGTACGCTCATCGTTTATAATTTTAGAGAGGAGAGAAAGCCCATGTTTGATTTTGAAGGTCCCGACCGCCGCAAGGAGGAAGACCGCGTCCGCAATGAGGGACGTCTGCCGCCCGGCCAATCGCTGACTTTAAAATTCCCCGTCTTACATTATGGCCCGGTACCGCACTTCAACCCGGCCACCTGGGATTTCCGCGTGTGGGGCGAAGTGGAAGAAGAAAAGCGCTGGACATGGGATGAGTTTAACAAATTACCGCGCGCAAAGATCGAAATGGATATTCACTGCGTA
>JAKBYW010000323.1:0-3625 GCA_021840275.1 Chloroflexota bacterium
TTACACCCTTTGTCACCGAAGAAATCTGGGGACATCTCCGAGATTCGATTCTCCAATCCCGAATCACGAATATCGCCGCAGACTGGCCTAAAGCCTTGATCGTAGCAAAATGGCCGAAGCCGCGTGAACTCGGAGGCTGGGAAGATTCAAAAGTGGCTGACTTCACGCTCATCCAGGAAATCGTGCGAATCATCCGCAACCTGCGTGCAGAAAAATCTGTCGCACCGTCCACGAGACTTTCTGCACAATTTTCTGCTGGTGATAAACTGGATTTGCTTCAAAGTCAGTCTACGATTATTGCTGCACTGGCCAGTTTAAATACAGAAGAAATGAAACTTGAAGAAACTATTACGCAAAAGCCAGAAGACTACGAAGTAATTGTCGTTGGATCAATAGATATCTATGTTAAGTTTCCTACTATAGATTTCTTAAATACAGGAACGACAAAAAACCAACAAAGCATAGTTGAGCGTTTGAAGAAACAATTACAAACAGCTCAATCTCAGATTGAACGTCTTGAAAAACTATTAGATGGCGAATTTTCGCAGAAAGCGCCTGCTGAAAAAGTTGAAAAAGAACAAGAAAAGTTAGCTGCGTGGAAAGAAACTGCCGAGAAGATCAAGTCACAGTTGAAATAAGAATTGAGTTAGAGCGATATCAATCTCGCTTTACTTGCGTTATAATCCTAGCAGCTAAATATCTACCTTCGGGGCAGGGTGCAATTCCCGATCGGCGGTAAAGCCCGCGAGCGCACAAGCGCATGAATTGGTGGAAATCCAATGCCGACAGTATAGTCTGGATAGAAGAAGGTGACAACAGGCCCGCGCGGGTCTGGTTCGAGTTGGATGCCCCGAAAACGATTCTTGTTTTCGGGACTTTTCTTTCGGATCGGACTCAGCCGAGGCCGGTCTTTACGCCCCGTAGTTTTTTCTCTATGAGGCGTTTTTTCATGCTCAACCTGCTGAGAGCCAAAACATGGATTGAAATGGATATCAACTCTCTAAAACGTCGCCCGCGCGTTTCAAAACCTCACCACCTCTGGCTGGGTTTTATTTCCCTGGTCGCGGGCATCCTGGCGTGGTGGCTGACCGCGCGTTACAGCGGATTGCCCGCCTTCATTCTGCCTTCGCCTGCCGATGTTTGGACGCGTTTCCTGCGAGCACTCGTCAGCGGCGAATTGGCGCGGAACACCGGCGCGACCCTGCTCGAGGTCTCGCTTGGGCTTTTTTCCGGCGCGATCTTTGCAGTCATGCTCGGTTATGTGCTGGCAAAATCACGTATGTTGGAACAAATCCTTTCGCCGTATCTTGTCGCCAGCCAGGCCGTGCCGCTGGTTGCGATTGCACCATTACTCGTGCTGTGGTTCGGACCGGGAATCTTCTCGAAGATTTTGATCTGCGGATTGATCGTCTTCTTTCCGGTGCTGGTCAACACAGTGGTCGGGATCCGCGCGGTGCCGCCCGCATATTACGATTTGATGCATTCGCTTCACGCCTCGCGCGGACAGATCCTTCGTCACCTCGAAATTCCCGCCGCGCTGCCGATCTTCTTCGGCGGACTTCGCATCGGCGCGACGTTGTCCGTCATCGGCGCGGTGGTCGGCGAATTGGTCGGCGCGGATGCGGGACTGGGCGTGTTGATCAACATCGGGCGCGGTACGTTTGACACACCGATGGTTTTCGTGGCGGTCTTTACATTAATTGCCCTGGCCTTATGTTTATATGGCATTGTGGCCTGGATGGAAAGAAGACTATTGATCTGGCAGGAAGAGTAGGTCACGCTTTCAGCGTGACCTACCACGATACTTTTTAGGAGAACATTATGTTGAAGAAAATAGTTTTGATCGTGCTTGGGGCGGCGCTCGGCCTTTCGGCCTGCGGCACGCCCAAGTCCGGGAATGGCACGCTGACCAAGATCAGCCTGCCGATGGGTTACATTCCCAACGTCCAGTTTGCACCATTTTATGTCGCGGTCGAAAAAGGTTATTTCAAAGATGCCGGCATCGAAATCACGTTCGATTACAAGTTCGAGACGGATGGCGTGGCATTGGTCGGCGCGAACAATGTTCCGTTTGCGGTGGTTTCCGGCGAACAGGTTCCGCTGGCGCGCGCCCAGGGATTGCCGATTGTATATGTGGCGGCCTGGTATCAGAAATATCCGGTGGCGGTGGTCTCAAAGTCTTCACAAAACATTCAAACCCCCGCCGACTTGAAAGGCAAGAAGATCGGACTGCCCGGACTCTTTGGCGCGACCTATATTGGTCTCGACGCTTTGCTCTATTCCGCCGGTCTGACCGAACAGGATGTGACGCTTGATTCGATTGGCTACAATCAAGTCGAAGCGCTGGCCGCAGATCGCGAACAGGCCGCTTCGGTTTACACAGCCAATGAGCCTGTGCAGTTGAAGGCGCAGGGCTATGCCATCAACGTATTGCAGGTGGCCGATTACGTAAAGCTCGCCTCGAACGGAATCATCACCAACGAAAAAACGATTGCTGATAATCCAAATCTTGTGCGCGGCTTCGTCCAGGCATTTTTGCACGGACTGACTGATACCATCGCCAACCCCGATGAAGCGTACACGACCACCACCAAATACGTCGACACACTGGCGGGCGCAGACCAAAAAGTACAAAAGGAAATCCTGAGGCTCTCAATTGATGAATGGAAGACCGACCGCCTCGGCATGTCTGATCCGCAGGCCTGGCAAAACATGAACGACACTTTGATGAAGATGGGTTCGATCACAAAACCGCTGGCTGTGAGCAAAATGTTCACAAACGATTTTATTCCGTAATTTGATTATGCCCGCTTCTTCCCTGGACCCGATCCTGGCTGCCAATAAATTAAGCGTTACCTTCCCCGACGACAACGGCGGACTTAACGCGCTCGATGATGTTTCCTTCCGCGTCCAGGCGCGCGAGTTTGTCGCCGTGCTGGGACCATCGGGTTCGGGCAAAAGCACACTGCTTAGAATCCTGGCTGGCTTGATCCCGCCGACACACGGAGGCTATACTTTCGCGGGCGGACAAAGTCCGCGCATTGGCATGGTCTTTCAACAGGCCAACCTCATGCCCTGGCGCACGGTCATCCAGAACATGATGCTGCCGCTCGAACTGCAAGGCGCGCGCGTAGCAGATGCGCGCATGCAAGCACAGGACTTAATAGAATTGATCGGGCTGCAGGGCTTTGAAGACAATTGGCCGCGCGACCTTTCCGGAGGCATGGCACAACGCGTGGCGATTGCACGCGCACTCATCCACGACCCAGACTTTCTCTTCCTCGATGAACCGTTCGGTTCACTGGATGCTTTGACACGTGAACGCATGTGGACAGAGTTATCCCGTATCTGGCAGGCGCGCCAGAAAACCGTCATCATGGTCACACATTCAATCGAGGAAGCATTATTTCTAGCTGACCGTGTACTCGTCCTGACCCAACGCCCCGGAAGCATCAGATTGGATCTGGAAGTGGATTTACCGCGTCCCAGAAAGGACGAAATGCGCTATACAGCGCACTTCGGAAAACTGGCAAAAAGTTTGAAGAAAGCGATTGGATGAAACAAAGAGACCAGGTCTAAAAGACCTGGTCTCTTTGTTTTTGCTTTATCATCCGCCGGAATTTAT
>JAKBYW010000324.1:0-3622 GCA_021840275.1 Chloroflexota bacterium
TATTTAATGGCTGGCGCGACTGCTCCCGCCTTGGGTTCGTATCCTTACCTGCTTTACGGCTATTCAATCGCAGCCCAATACCCGCTCACGTTCTGGATTGTGGCTACTGTTATTAATATCTTGGTGGGCGGACTGGTGGTTGTCATGGCGTATGCGGTCGCCTTTTTTGGCGTATCATGGCCTGACCGCGTGGTGAAGAGTCGCCTTTTCAAATGGATCATGCGCGGCCCGGTGACCGCCTCCCTGGCGCTTGGATTAATGACCATTGTCCGGCGCGCGGGCGTGCTGGTGGGCAATGAATATTCAGCCTTTGTTCCGCTGACCATGGTGGCGACGGTCTTGCTCTTCGAACATGCCATTACCTTGTTCTTTCCATTATGGGAGCGCTACCTCTTCTTTGGCCGGGATCGCGCTGAATTGCAATTCTTTCAGAACGTGGAGGAACGTCTTCTAACCCAGGGCGACTTGCAGCAATTCCTGGAGGCAGTGTTGGCTGCAGTCCGCGATCATTTGCAATCGCCTTCCGCATTCATTGCTGCATTGGATGAGTCGGATTTATCCTTGATCGTCATGGCCGGTAATCGCTCAATGATCGATCAAGGTGGGCTATCCAGCGCGCTTGAACTGTTGGGAAACGGGAATGGCGGCGATCACCACGAATTCGCCTGGGGAAAATTCTGGGTGCTGCCTCTTCATCAACGTAAGCGCGGTGACATGGATCGCGATGAAGTCCCGCCGTTGCTTGGATTATTAGGCGTGGCTCGCCGCACGGAACAAGACATGGAAAGCGAACAGCGTGAGGCGCTCTGGCTCTTGGCGGACCGTGCTGCGCTGGCTTTGGAAGATCGCATATTGCAACAGCGAGTTTTCCGTTCATTGCAGGATATCCAGCCGCAGGTGGATTTGATCCAGCGTATGCGCGCCGCGAGTCGTTATGATTCACGTGCCAGCATAATGACAGAAACTTTGCCGCCCGAATCAGACCTGGCTGATTGGGTGAAGGATGCGCTTACACATTATTGGGGCGGTCCCAAACTGACGAATAGTCCACTCATACGGTTGCGCGTGGTGCAGGAACTTGCTCGTGATCATGATGGTAATACTCCTAATGCTTTGCGTGCACTTCTTCGCATGGCGGTGGATCAAGTGCGGCCGGAGGGTGAACGGCGCTTTACAACCGAATGGATCTTGTACAATATTCTTGAGATGAAATTTATCGAGGGACGTAAAGTGCGCGATGTGGCGGGCAGGCTGGCGATGTCTGAAGCGGATTTATATCGCAAGCAGCGTGTAGCGGTTGAAACAGTTGCAAAATCCATCCTGCAGATGGAATCAGAAACGAGGTAAAGGGAAGGGTAGGTTGTTATGGTTAATCCAAAAAGCGCTTCCGAAAATTCAATGCCCGTCGTGGACGACGGCTGGTGGGATTCGGTCTTGGCGGAGGAGGGGCATTATGCAGCACGCCCAGCTCCTCATTCGCAGGCCCGGCCTGAGGTCCGCTTGGAAGCGAAGGCGGACATCCGGACAGAAGAGCCGCATAAAACTCCGCCAGATTGGGTACAGGTTAAAGAGTTGTATCTGAATGATCAGATCATCAGCTTGAACGTGACCGGAAGCAACCGGGGCGGGTTGCTGGTCGAGGGCGAAGGTTTGTATGGCTTTGTGCCGTTTTCGCATTTGACCGAGATGGCCGGGCAGAGCGATGCACCTGACCGCGAGAAATGTATGGAGGCCTACATTGGCCGCGCTCTCAAGCTTAAAATAATCGAATGTGTGCCCGAGGATGGGCGTATCGTTTTTTCGGAACGCGCCGCGCAGGCTGAGCCTGGAAAACGTGCTGAATTATTTCATTCGCTTCACGCCGGCGAGCGGGTGAAGGGCACCGTGACCAACGTCACGGATTTTGGCGTGTTTGTCGATCTCGGTGGCGTCGAAGGTCTGATTCATATCTCCGAACTTTCCTGGGGACGTGTGGCGCATCCCGGCTGCATCGTGAAGGTTGGTCAGGTCGTCGAAGTGCAAGTGCTCGATCTTTCCCCAGAACGTTGCCGGGTGGCGCTCAGCCTTAAGCGTTTGCTCCCCAACCCGTGGACAAGGATCGGTACAGACCTGGCGGTTGATCAAATAGTGACGGCTATGGTTACCAGTATCCTTTCGTATGGCGCCTTCGCCAGGCTTGACCTTGGCGTGGAGGGATTGATCCATGCCTCTGAGATATCCATCGGCGTGGGGCAGACCGTGAAAGACATTTTGTCCGAGGGACAGCAGATACAGGTACGCATTCTGCACGTGGATGCGGCGCATCAGCGTCTGGGTCTAAGCATGCGATTGGATGCGTGACTTACTTTCGATGATTTTGGATAAGTTCCATATTTGCCAATGAACACTAAATCGCCTCGTCATTACCATCAACAGCAGCCGCCATCCAATGATTGGCTGGATCGTTTGGCGCGTTTTAATTTACATTTTGGCCGCTTTATCAGCGATGTAATTGGAGTGTCCCTGATCGCGCTGGCGTTGATGTCTTTGCTGGCGATCTGGAAACTTACCAGCGGATATTTTTTGACGCCCTGGGCAGGCGTTTTGTCAATCTGGTTTGGCTGGGGAAGTTATCTGGTGATCCTCGCCATCGGATATGCCGGATTTGCCCTCATCCGCCGCGATGGTAGACGTTTGGGCTGGGGGCGACTCCTGTCTCTTGAACTCGCCACTCTCCTGACCTTGGGCCTGCTGGCTTTTAGCGGAGGTTCTTCTCTCGTTCGGGCTGAGGCTGGTTGTGACGGAGGACGCCTCGGCTGGGGACTGGCATACCTGGTTAGTCTGAAAATCGGCATGATCGGCGGCAGCATCATTTTGTTTGTATTGTGGCTATTGACAGTCGTGACAGGCTTCGGCTGGTGGGCTGCTCTCGAAGCGTGGCTGCGTCAGCTGGCGGGAGAGCCGCTAATGCCGCGCCCGCTTGAAGTCCCGAAGGGAATGGCGGTCCTTGAAGAAAATGAACAAGCCGACGCGTCGGTCAGGAAGAAGCCCGCGCCGATCCCGGCAGAATTCCGCGCGTCTCTAAAAGCGCCCGATAATAAGAATGAGAAACCAGCCAGGCCAATTCAGCGTGTAGCCGGGCTGCCGCCGCTGACGATTTTGCTGGCCGAGCAGGCCGCGCGCGCCGACGAGCGCACGATCAACATGACGGCCGGCATGATCATGAAGACACTTTCGGAATTTGGTATTCCGGCAACGGTGATCGGTTATCGCGTTGGACCGTCAGTGACTCAATTCGCGGTGCAGCCAGGCTTTATCAAGAAGCCCGGCGCGAGCGAAGATGACGAAGCCCAGCAAATGAAAGTGCGTGTGGCGCAGATCGCCAATCTGCAAAAAGATCTAACACTGGCACTTTCTGCGCAACGGCTGCGTATCGAAGCGCCTGTGCCAGGCAAGCCTTATGTGGGCATCGAAGTGCCAAACTCACATTCGTCCGTGGTACGAATGAAACCGATTCTTGAAAGCGAAGTTTTTCATCGCGTCGACTCGCCGCTGGCGCTGGCGCTGGGTCGTGACGTTTCGGGTCATCCGCTGGTGGCGGACCTGGCGCGCATGCCGCATATCCTGATCGCAGGTGCGACCG
>JAKBYW010000325.1:0-3603 GCA_021840275.1 Chloroflexota bacterium
TATGTAGTGATGTGGGGCGGAATTTGTAGCCGTACACGATCACGCCTCGTTCATCTCCATCGTTCTTCATTTTGCGGGTCACCATTTCGACGGGCATTCCAATCTTGACGGCGGAATTATCCACATCGGTCAACTGGGCGGTGACCATTGGGCCTTCCTGCAGTTTCACAAGCGCGACCGTGTACGGGGCGTTGGCGTCAAATCCGGTCGGGGCTTCGTAGATCGTCGTGTATGAATAAACTTCACCCTTGCCGCTGAAGCTGTAGAGTTCCTTGGCCTCATCGCCGCAATTCGGGCAGACATCGCGTGGGGGGAAAATCTTGTAATCACAATGTGGGCAGACTTCGCCTACTAGAGAATAGCGTTGTTGTTTCAAGCGCCAGTGCCGAGGAATTTCCATTTTGCAGATCCTTTCTTATGATGGTAATTCTATCCGGCTCGACTCTCAAACGCTATCAGGATTTGTCTAATCTAATTGTTGCAGGATGTGACTTACCGCAGTAGATGCCGGCCCGCCGAGTGACTGGATTAGCCCATATTTTGCGCCCGCGACTTGGTTCGCTCCGGCCTCGGACCTTAGCTGGATTGCCGCTTCGACGGCTTGATACACGCCGGTCGCACCGCCGGGAAAGCCGCGGGCTTTGAGTCCGCCAAAAGTCGCGCAGGGGATGCGGTCTTTGAGTCCGATCGAGCCGTCGGCAGCCTGCTTCCAGCCTTGTCCTCGGATTGCAAATCCAACCGACTCCAATTGCAGCGCGGCATAGATACTGAACGCGTCGTGATACTCAAAGAAGTTGATCTGGTCGAGCGTGATGCCTGCCTGTTTGATGGCCTTGCCCGCGGAAAGTTGCGCGGCTTCGAAGTACAGCATGTCTTTGCGATCATGGAGGGCGAGTGTATCGGCCGCGGCGGCGGAACCGGCGATCTTCACGAGCGGATGTGGAAATCCGTTGGGCAGTAAGTCGCGGCGGGTTAACACAACCGCTGCCGCACCGTCTGCGTTCGGGGCGATGTCGAACATGTTGAGTGGCTCGCTGACCATTTCTGCTTTGGCGTAAGTCTCGGCTTTGATGGCCTTGTGGAACATGGCATATTTATTTCCGGCGCCGTTTGCGTGTGCTGTGAGTGCGAAACCAGCAAGCCCATCAGCAGGAACTTGATACTCGTGCATATAACGGCGCATGAGCAGCGCGGCTTGTGCGGTGGGCGTCATGCCCTGCACGGCTTCGAAATCGGAGTCGCCAGTTGTGGCAAGAGCCGCGTCCACACTCGCGCCAATCTGGTCGGTAAATTTTTCCACGCCGAGGACGAGCGCTGTATCCACCATGCCGCTTGCAACGGCGAGATAACCCTGACGAAGCGCCGCGCCGCCGGATGCGCCCGCGGCTTCGACGGTGACGGCTTCAATGCCGGTCAGCCCGGCATAATCCGCGATGAGCGCACCGAGGTGCGCCTGGTTGGAAAGATTGGGGGCCAGCATGTTGCCCACGTACAGGGCCAGTGGTTTCAGCCCGCCCGCGTCTTTGACCGCGGCTTGAATGGCGTCGAAGGCCAGGTCGCGCAGACCAATGTCCCAATGCTCGCCGACTTCTGTTTGTCCGATACCTGCAATAACTGCATCTGTCATTTTCCCTCGATTGATAAACGTTTTTTGTTTCTGCGCTCAAATAATCTCATTGCTTGCGTGACTTGTGGCTTTTGCAAATTCAAACGATTTAATATACTCGTTTTGATAGGGCGTTTTTCATCCCAAAAAATCATGGACGAAAAAAAGTCTTGAACGTTTTGAGAGAGTAAAGTGTATAAAACTCTTTGTGCGTCCTTTTCAGTATTGAAGCTCAAAAAATAGACTGTGTCATCGAAAATGACAGGCCTGTTCTTTATTTCTCCAACAAGACGAAAATCTAATTTCTTATACAAGCCACAAATTGCGATTTTATATGGCGAGAATGTATACGAGCCAACGCCAAAGATGGAGAAACGCGGATTGTTTCGGTAAATTCTGCTTTTCCGGTTATCTAAAAGTTCGGCGTGTTTTTCCAAATACTTCCATGTTTTTGGCGCAAGATGTTTGATTGTGTTCGTTGGTTCACCGACAACTTTTTGAGTAACAATAACGAAGCGATCAGTTGTATTAATTCGATTGTTGGCAACATCCGAACCTTTTAGCAATGGGTAGATATAGGCGGCTTCAATATCAACTTTTTCGTCCAAGCCATTTACAAGAAATCCATTCTGCTCTTTCAATTCCATTACTTCCGAGC
This sequence comes from Chloroflexota bacterium, assembly GCA_021840275.1. GTDB lineage: Bacteria > Chloroflexota > Anaerolineae > Anaerolineales > Villigracilaceae > Fen-1038. The sequence goes on from JAKBYW010000325.1 coordinate 2,265, forward strand.
AATCATGCTTTATTCCCGAGCGCCATTTCATCTCGCTGTCGCCGTATAAATTACTGAACTTTTCAAAGGTATCCAAATCTCGAATCGTCAAGCCGTTTCTATGTCCAACCCGCTGATGTTTTTTTGAGTCAAGGCCTTCGTAAATATCGTAATCATAGTTTTGTGAGTTTTCGTCAAACTCGCAAAACAATAAACACGCTTCCACAGACGCACCAAAATATTTTTTGGCGTCAATCGTGTAAACAGCAGAGCGGAATACGCCTACGCGGTTGGTTTGTAAATGATGCAAAAACTTCCTTGCAACAGAAGTCTTGCACAACATCGCGAGATAACCTTTTCGGTTTTTCAGCCAATCCCCAGCTTGAATCAACATCCATTCCGAAATATCGAAATTACTTTTGCCCGTCATCGCGTCAAAGCCGTTGTGATTCTGGAAATTAATTTTTTCGGGGAGGTTCGAGCCGCCGATCATTCCTTGTTGTGAATTCGTGACCCAGGGAAAATTTCCGATCACAAGAATCGAGCCATTAATGTCTTTGAGCAACTTTTTCCAATCGAAAACAAAGAAGTCTCCTTGCTGAAATGAAACCCGCTCATTATTTGCAAAAGCATAATCCTTTTCTCGAATCCGGCTTAGATACGTCTCATTGATTTCAATGCCGATGATCTTCTTTGCACTCGAAAATTGATGAGCAGACGCTTCAACGAATGCACCAATTCCACAAGTCGGCTCAATAACAAAATCGGGAGAAACCCCAAGTTCATCCACCTTTCGACAAATAAGTTCCGCCAGTTCTAATGGGGTTTGAAAATCGCCGTATTCGATTTGAGTTCGGCGTGTCGTTAATGTCATTCGTTTGCTCGATAAATTGCAAGGACACCCTGTTCCGTGCCAGCGCGTTCAATAACACGGCTATATTGCAACCGCCATTGCAAAGCGTTTGAGATCGTAAGAAAACCCTGCATAGGAGGGTTATTGAATATCTCATCTGCAAGATTGTTCAATTCGATTTCATCCGCTGGTAGATTTCTATCTTGAAGGAAAGCAATGATATCGTCTCTGTTGCCTTGATTTGAAAGAATTTGTCGTAAGCCGCTTGTCATTTGAAAATCCGCTGTTCTTTCAGTCTCTACGAATATTGTATGCAGGATGTTTAGCGTGGCGGTTTTATTCTTGTTATTGTCAATCTTGTCGTAGACGAAAATCAATAATGAATATCCCAATCCGAAAATCTTCTGCCGCGCTGACTTGAAAGGACAAGAAGATTGTGGTTGTCTGATGCTGGTCACTTTCATATCTATAGACAGATCAGGAAAATCTATTCCGCTTGCTGAATTA
>JAKBYW010000326.1:0-3597 GCA_021840275.1 Chloroflexota bacterium
ACCCATCATGAAGGCCAAAGAGGCAGGACTCAAAGTGACGATCCACTCCGGCGAAGATACGCCCGCCTCCTACGTGATGGATACCATCAACATGGTTAATCCAGACCGCATCGGCCATGGCATTCAAATCATCGAAGATATGAATGCCATCGAACTGGTCAAGGAGCGCGGCATCACGCTGGAGGTCAACCCGTGGAGCAATTATCTGACCAACTCCGTGCGCAGGATCGAAGAACATCCGCTCAAGAAACTGTTCGATCTCAGCGTGCGCGTGACCATCAATTCCGACGATCCTGAAGTGTTGGAAACAAACTTGAACAACGAATACCGCATCGCTCACGAAATTCTCGGCATGAGTATGGACGATATCGCCGCCTGCAACCGCTACGCCTTCGAAGCATCCTTCATCCCCGAAGCGGACAAGAAAAGAATCTGGGACAGCTATTTCGCATGACCAGGCAGCGCGCAACATTTCCAACCACAGTGCATTTGTTTTTCTTTCGCGAGGATCAAGTCCTGTTGATACGTCGATTCAACACCGGTTTTCGGGATGGCGAGTACAGTGTCCCTGCCGGACATTTAGACGGGGACGAAACCGTGATGGCCGCGGCCGCCCGCGAAGCGCAGGAAGAGATCGGGGTCCAGATCGAAGCGGAGCATCTCATCTTCTCGAGTGTGATGCACCGTCTCGACGGTGAAGAGCGCGTGGATTTCTTCGTCCGTGTGACGAGCTGGCCCCGCGAACCATTCAATAATGAACCAGATAAATGCGATGACCTGCGCTGGGCGGCCATCGACTCTTTGCCCCAAAATACAATTCCTTATATCAGGCGGGCCATCCAGAACCATTTGGATGGAATCAAGTTCGATGAGTTCGGCTGGTAGATTTTTCTAAATTTCACTTATCCTTCTCTAACACAGAACTCCGAGATTTTCACATCTTGGAGTTCTGTGTTATTTATCATTTTGTCAACGCGGCGTAAGTCGGATCGCCAGTCCGGCTTACATTTGGCGCCGCTTCACAGCAATTTCCAATGAGCCGGGTCGAAACCAAATATATACATGTAAGGTAGTGTATAATTTATTTGATTAATACTATAAAGTACAAGGAATCTATGGCTGGAATTTCTTCTCTATCATCAGACTATTGGAAGATACTTCAAATTACATCACAAGATGTTGAAGTTTTACATACGCACTTATTTGAGATCGAGACCCCGCTGACCGCGGGGGATCTTGCATTGATATTCATTGAGGCACGCGTCAAGTCCGAACGTGAGGCGCGCACGAAGGAACGTCAGGCGGATGGAAAGACATTTTTACCCAGGGATAAATTCAATGTGGGTGATAATTTGGTGTTCCCGGCTTTCAATTGGAAGAAGGGTCGGGTAACGGCCACCCGTCAGGGTGTCAATCCCGAGGCGGGCGAGTTCGATGTGATCACAGTTGCCCTGGCGGATGGTTCAGAGAAGATGCTCGCGGCCGGTCTTTTGAATCATGTTTTGAATGAAGAACGAGGCACGGCGGTCGAGGCAGAAAACCTTAATGTCGAGAGCATCCTGAGCGAAAACGGAATCGAGATTGAAAAAAAACTTGAGGCCGCATTCTCGAAAGACGAAGGGCTGGTAAAGATTGCGGGGCGCTGGTTCCTGCGCGGATTGTTGGTCGATGTCAATGAAGGTCATCTCAATCTTGCTGAGGCTGCACTGGATATGGCGCAGGGCGAGCCTCAACCAACTTCGGCCTTGTTGAAAATTGTTGACTTTCCCGCGGGCATAAATCCGAAGCTGGCTGAGTTCTCTTTGAATTATGCTTTGCAAAATGACAATCGTTTCGATGAAGTCGGACCACTGGGTGAAGTGCTGTGGTGTTTACGCCGCCTGGAACCGGATGGCGTGCGCAATGTTCCAGTAACTTTGCAGTATTCAAAGATCGAACATGATCGCTCGGCGCTTGAGGAGGCCATGCTGAAGCTTGAGACCCAGCTTGACGATGAGTTGAGCGAGATACATGATTTCGAGCACAAGGAAGTGAAGGAAGTAACGATTAGTTTGATCTATCCTCACTTGCGCGCAGGGACTTTGCCGCTTTCGGCTCGCACACGTTTGCTATTCCCAACTGCTCTTGAGTCGCCGCGCGTGCGCTTTACGTTCGTGGATGGAAAATCCGGATTGAAGATGCCCGCCTGGGCCGTGCTTGAGCATGGATATGTATTTGGGCTGCGCAACTGGTATAAGAATCTTCAACTCATACCGGGAAGTCTTGTCTCGGTGCGACGCGGGCAAAAGCCCGGAGAGGTTATCCTGGAAGCCAGGACCCAGCACTCATCAAAGGACTGGGTGCGGACCTTGATCGTTGGCGCCGATGGCGGGTTGGTGTTCGCAATGTTGAAGCAGGCCATTACTGCCGAGTTCAATGACCGTATGGCGATCTATGTTCCCGATTTCAAGGCGCTTGATCCGCTGTGGACAAAGAACCGTTCGTTTGAGGATCTGGTGGTTTCTGTAATGCGTGAGATGACAAAACTTACACCACAAGGACACGTCCATGCGCAGGAATTGTATGCAGCTGTCAATCTTGTGCGTCGCGTACCGCCTGCACCCTTGTTTGCTTTATTGGCAAGTCAACCACGTTTTATCCATGTCGGCGATCTGCATTTCCGTCTGGAGGAGGCATAAATGAGTCTGCTTAAGCCATCTGTCCAAACGCCATTTCATATTGACTTTGAGTGGTGGGTGCAGAATGACCGTGATTGGCATGTTTATTTACGTTCCTTATTGTGTGCGGAACATCAGCAATCCTTGGCCGACATGCAGGAAGGCGCGATGATTGATTGGATCGATCCGCAGACTGCCGAGGTCAAACCGGTGGATGGTATCCAGCACGCGCTCATGAGTCATTGCGCCCTCTTGCCGGATTTTGTCACTGAGCATACCGCGGTAGTCGAGGCGGTGTTCCGCATTTTCCTGGTCAATGGCAATCAGCCGATGAGCGCAACCGATCTCTCGAAGCGACTCAAGCGTTCTCCCGAAACCATCCTGAGAACGCTGGCGGGGCCGCGTGTGTATCACGGCCTGAGACCAAATAAGACGGCCAAGCCACAGGACGCGGTTGATGAAGCCGAAATTGCCGCGGCCTGATCCATCTGCCCCTGCAGTTCAATGGATAGAGCACCTGCCTTCTAAGCAGCAGGTTATTCCACAACCCACACTAGACCTCTATAAGTGAGGCACCTCTGTTTATCCATCCGCTAATCTGCGCGAATTCTTGCGAATTTTAAAGGCCAATTCGTGAAGACGAGTCCTGGAAACTTCCGAGTTCTGCGCCATTTTCATCCCACGTAATTGCACCAACTCTCATACTTCTTGACCTTGCCGCGAATCGCATCGTGATACACATTTTGGATCGCGCGTGTGATCGAACCAGTCTTGCCATCGCCGATTCTGCGGAAATCAATCTCGCTCAGGCCGATGCACTCGGCGGCGGTTCCGCACACGAAGACTTCGTCCGCGATATAAAGCTGGTCGCGCGAGACAGGCTGTTCCAAAACTCCATAGCCTAAATCTTTTGCAATGGTAAAGATCGAATGGCGTGTGA
>JAKBYW010000327.1:0-3597 GCA_021840275.1 Chloroflexota bacterium
AATAAGAGACGAACTTTTCACTTCGATAGCGGTTTGCGTTCACGGGATCAATATCGACCTCGGACAGATCTGGAATGTGAACCGCCCGGCGTTCAATGACGGCGCGTCCGGCCAGGCTTTGCGTGATCTTCGAGTTGGCGCTGTGACCAGTGCCTGAATAAAACCCAATGCCCGCCATGTGTTCGAGCGTCAGCATATATTTATCGTACAGGCAAACCGATGCAGCGTCAATTCTCAACTGGGAAGTCGCCTCGTCCAGCAAGGTCCCCAGCGTGACGCGCAGATCGAAGTTGGATGCAATGGCCGTATCGATATGATGCAGGGACTTCAAGCGCTGGAGTTGTTCTGCGATCTGTTGTTCCGCCTGCTTGCGTCCGCTGATGTCTTCGGTGGAACCTTCGTAGTAGCGGATTTTGCCCGTATCGTCGTGTACAGCGTGAGCGCTTTCCGAAACCCAGATCGTCCTGCCATCCTTGCGTTTTATCCGGAATTCGAACCCGTTGACAATTCCCTGTTCTGCCATCACCGCCATGAACTCGGCGCGGCGCGGCGATTCAACGTATATTTGCCTGGCAATGTCGGTGATCGTTTCGATCAACTCGGCTGGCGACTCATAGCCCAACATGCGCGCGAAGGCGGGGTTGACGGTGGCGAATCGTCCCTCCGGCAGGCTTCGGAAGATTCCCTCCAGCGCATTTTCGAAAATACTGCGATAATCTTCCTCTACCCGGCGCAAAGCCGCCTCCGCCTGCTTGCGTTCTGTAATGTCGATATGCGTAGCAGTCATTCTCAAAGGACGACCCTGCGCGTCGTATTCGATGATCCTGCCATGATCCAGAATCCAGCGATAGCCCCCATCTTTCGTGCGCATACGATACTCATCATGATGGAGGGGCGTTTTCCCGTCAAGATGATCCTGAAGCGCCTGCCTGGCTCTGGCGCGGTCGTCAGGATGGATCAACTCCTCCCATGTATCATAGGTGCTTTCAATTTCGTGCAGCGTGTAGCCCAGCATGCCCGCCCAACGTTCATTCCTTTGTATTTCGCCTTTTTGGATATTCCAGTCTGAGAAGCCCAGCTGGCTGCCGTCCATGACAGCTGCCAATTGTTCTTCGGATCTGCGTATTTTTTCCTGCGTCAGCTTGCGTTCGGTGATGTCCATAAATACTGCCATTGTGCCATTGAACTGCCCATTTTCAAAGAGCGGACTGCCGCTGACCAGCTGGTGGATTCGCTTCCCGCTTTTGTGCAGGAATTCTATTTCATAGCGGGAGGCCTCGCCAGCCAGACGCCGCCTGTCAGTCTCCTTAATAATTTCCTGCTGATCAGCAGGAATAAATTTTGTCCAATGCGAACCGATAAGCTCCTCAGGCGGGTAACCGGTCATGGCCGAAGTCGCCGGATTTACAAAGGTGAAGTATCCATCCGTATTCTGGACTACTATTCCTTCCGCCATGCTGTTGATCATATTCTCATTGAAATCTTTCAAACGCTTGAGCTCATTCTCGGCCTGCTGGCGCTGTTTCGCAGCCTGCATGGAATCCAACGCAAATGAAATGTCGCTCCCTATTTCTTCCAGTAAATTCTCAGCATCCACATCAAACCCGTGAGGCTCTGCCGTATACACAGTCAGCGCCCCGATGACCACGTTATTTCGGCGAAATGGTACTGCCGCCAATGAACGATAGCCGCGCAATAAAGCCTGCTCACGCCACGGCTCCATGCGCGGCTCGGTGTCGATATCCTGGAAGACAATGCAGCGCCCCTCACGGATGGCTGTACCCACCGGGCCGCGTCCCAGGCTCTCATCCACATATTTGATGCGAACGCTGGATAGATAGCCCTGTTCCTCACCCGCAAATTTGACCGGCCTAACCAGTTCATCGGTCTCGTCCATCAAGCCGATCCATGCCATGCGAAATTGGCCGAATTCAACCGCCACGCGGCAAATTTCTTCGAACAAGACTTCCGGTTCGCGCACGCGCACGATTGCTTGATTGATCTGGCTGAGTGTGGCATACAGGCGGTTGAGTCGCAGGGTTTTTTCCTCCGCCCGCTTGCGTTCGGTAACATCGCGCACGATGGCAGTGTATAGCTTTTCCCCACCGATTTCAATTTGTGAGATGGAGACTTCGCTCGGAAACGCCTCGCCATCGGCGCGCAAACAAGTCAACGCCAAGAAAGGATGTCTCATCGAGCGTTTGGTCGCAGCAGATTGGCCAAAAGCGCGTACAAACTGGCCATGTTCTTTGCGAACATGTTCAGGAACAAAGCGGTTGAGCGTTTGGCCAATGGCTTCGTCAGCCGGGCATCCAAACATTTGCTCGGCGGCGGGATTGAAGCTGATAATCCTCTGCTTCTCATCCATAGTGATGAGAGCATCCATCATGGTGTTGAATATGCCCTCCAGTTTCGTGTTGCTATCCCGAAGCGCTTCTTCCGCCCGCTTGCGTTCGGCGATATCCTCCACTAAGGCTTGGAGGCACGCTTGCCCCTGAAAAAATACCGGGGTCAGCGTGAGTAAAGCATCATAAGCCGTGCCATCCTTGCGTTTAAACTGAACCGGGTGGTTTCGCAGAAAACCCTGCTTTTTTAGAAGCGCCAACGCTTCGTTGCGCTGGCTCGGATCGTAATATAAGCCTGCGACGCCGCCGATTTTTTTGATATCTGCGCGGGTATAACCGCCGGGGAGAAGGATGGCATCATTAAAGGTCAACAGGTTGCCTTGCATGTCAGCCACGCCGATCCCAATGGGGCTTGTTTGAAACAAGGTGCGGTATTGCTGTTCGATCTCACGTTGGGCTTCTTCTGCCTGCTTTTTTTCGAGCACGGCGTGGATTACCCGCGGCAGACGACGGATATGTTTGGGAGTTTTGATGATGTAATCTGATGCGCCGCGTTTCAAGGCTTCAACCGCGGTCTCTTCGGACCCGGTTCCGGTCACGATCACAACCGGCAGATTCAAGTCTTTGGCCCTGACCGTTTCGAGAACCTGCAGCCCTTCGAAGCCCGGGATGTTGAAATCGCTCAGGATGAGGTCAAAGCCGCCTTTGGCGAGGGCCTTTTCAAAGTCTCTGTGGGAAGTGGCCGTAACAAGTTTAAATCCGCCGTGTTCTTTTTCCAGGGCGCCGCGCACCAGTTCACGATCGAGCGCATTGTCGTCTACGTAAAGAATGCGAATGGGCTTGCTCATAAATGATTCTCCGAGGGCAAGATGTTCAACGACAACCAGTAACCTTCAGTTTACTGAGCGACACTCAACCCGTCAATTTAATCCAACAGGTTCAGATCGGGCATCGGGTGGGCATTGCGCTCGGCATGGAGGCCGATGCCGCCATCTTTCTGCCTGACTATAACGCGAATTTCTTTAAGTTGACAGGGCGCTTGGGTCTGCGGCAAAACGTCTGCCTTGCGATGGGCGACAGGTGACCGATGCACCCAATATTCTTTTCCGCTCTCTGACTTCGGGTTACAATCCAGCCGCCATGAAGATACAACCACCATCCACGTTTTCGCGCGGATATTTCATCGCCATCCTTGCCACACTGTTATGGTCGACCACCGGGGTGCTGATCAGTTATTTGAGCACGCATTATC
>JAKBYW010000328.1:0-3591 GCA_021840275.1 Chloroflexota bacterium
CGACTTGCTCGGCCATACTCTTTCGCTTATCACATTGAAGAGCGAACTCGCCGGACGTCTGCTGGATAAAGATCCACAGGCCGCAACGCAGGAGATTCGCGAAGTGGAACGCGTGGCGCGTCAGGCATTGCGCGAAGTGCGGGAAGCCGTGGCCGGATATCGTCAACAAACGTTGCGCGGTGAACTGGACGGTGCGCGTCAAATCCTTGAAGCGGCCGGGGTCCGTTGCACAATTGAAGATGAAGCTCGAAAGCTTTCGCCGAATGCAGATATTATTCTGGCATGGGCTGTACGCGAAGGCGTGACCAACGTCATTCGTCACAGCCGCGCAGAACATTGTTTGATTCGGATCTCGTCAACGGATGAAGTCGCCCGCGCGGAAGTCAGAAATGATGGTTATCCGCGCGGAGACCATTCCAAGGTCCAGATGGGAAGCGGTCTTTCCGGACTGGCAGAGCGGGTCGCAAGTGAAGGAGGCCGAATCGAGGCTGGAACATTTCCCGCGTTTGATAGTGTCGGTTTCCGTCTCATGGTTGAAATCCCGCTCAAAAACGACTCAAATGCGGGGACGCGATGACTGCAAAAATCCGAATTTTGCTGGCAGAAGATCAAGCCATGGTACGCGGTGCTTTGTCTGCTCTCTTGCGGCTTGAAGAGGATTTGAATGTTGTGGCTGAGGTCTCACGCGGGGACGAAGTGCTGCCAGCCGCATTGAATTTTCGCCCTGATGTGGCCTTGCTGGATATTGAAATGCCCGGCGGTGATGGGTTGAGGGCGGCTCAAGAATTGCACAAGAGATTGCCTGACTGCCGGATCGTAATTCTCACCACTTTTGGACGCAGTGGATATTTACGTCAGGCCATGGAAAGCGGTGCCGTTGGGTTTTTGCTCAAGGATGCACCGGCAGACCAATTGGCAATCGCGATCCGACGTGTGATGGCAGGCGAACGAGTCGTTGACCCCGACCTTGCCCTCTCGGCTTTGAGCGACGGGGAAAATCCGCTCACCCGCCGCGAGCGCGATGTTTTGCAAGCATCGCTGGAAGGTTCCAGTATTGCAGACATTGCCTTGCAGCTTTATTTGTCCCAGGGAACCGTCCGCAACCATCTTTCAACGGCGATTCAAAAACTGAGTGTGCACAACAGAATGGAAGCCGCGAGCCTCGCCCAGAAAAAGGGATGGCTGTAAATTCTGCGCAGTAGTTTGAAAATCCCTGAAGCGGACATGTCAAAATAGCACAATGGCAACCGCAAGATGCCCTTGTCGACACCCAAATATCCTTGGACTATAATTTTGAAAATTGGTTTTATCGTACTTGCCCTAGAGGTAATCCATGCCCAACCATCTTGTTAACGAAAACTCCCCGTATTTACTCCAACATTCGAATAATCCCGTTGACTGGTATCCCTGGGGCGAAGAGGCCTTGACCAAGGCTCGCCTTGAGAACAAACCCATCTTTATGAGTATAGGCTATGCCGCCTGTCACTGGTGCCATGTAATGGAACATGAGTCATTTGAGGACACCGAAACTGCTGCATTGATGAATCAGAATTTTGTCAATATAAAAGTGGATCGAGAAGAAAGACCCGATCTTGACAGTATCTACATGCAGGCCACAATAGCAATGACCGGTTCCGGCGGCTGGCCGATGTCCGTGTTTCTCACGCCGGACTTGCGTCCGTTCTACACCGGCACATACTTTCCTCCGGTGCGGCGCTACAATATGCCGTCCTTCAAAGAAGTTTTACTTAGTCTGGCAAAGGTATGGCGCGAAGAGCGAGATGAAGTAGATCGTGTCAGTAGCCAGGTGGCTCAGCATATCCAGCCCCAGATGATGGAGCATGAAAAGAATACCTTTAGCCCAGAAACTCTGGAAGCAGCTACCAAGTCCCTGCTGGACACTTATGATTGGGGCTACGGCGGCTGGGGCAGCGCGCCCAAATTTCCTCAGCCAATGACAATCGAATTTCTTCTTCGGCGGTCATTATCCGATTCCCCTCAACGCGAACAAATCCTGAAAGCGATACTACACGTTCTCAGCGCCATGTCACGCGGCGGCATGTATGATGTAGTAGGCGGCGGATTCGCCCGCTATAGCGTGGACAACTTCTGGAGAACGCCGCATTTTGAAAAAATGTTATATGATGATGCTCAACTCGCTTCCGTGTATCTGCATGGCTATCTGGTTACAGGTGAGATAAAGTATCGTCAGGTGTGCGAGGAGACCCTGGATTTCATTCTTCGTGAAATGACACATCCGGATGGAGGATTTTATAGCAGCCTGGATGCCGATACAGAAGGCGAAGAGGGAAAGTTCTACGTCTGGACCCAAGATGAAATTCAAAGTGTTCTCGGTCCGGATTTCGATTTCTTTAGAACGGCCTACGGAATTACTCCACAGGGGAACTGGGAAGGCAAAACGATCCTACAACGCTCCTTGGATGATGCCACATTGGCCGCTCAGTCCAAGTTGGATATTGAGACTGTACGCGCGAAATTAACCAAATGTCATTCCAAACTTCTCGCAGCAAGAAATACTCGTATCCGGCCTGGCACTGATGATAAAGTTTTAGTCATGTGGAATGCCCTGACATTGTCTGCATTCGCCGAAGCAGGTCGCTATCTTGGCAGGAAAGACTATCTGGATGCCGCGATTCGCAATACTCACTTCTTGCTAAATAACCTTTATGTTGAAGACCGCTTATTGCGTTCATGGCGAGATGGGCAGGCCAAACACAATGCCTATCTCGAGGACTATGCAGGTTTGATTTTGGCGCTCCTGACACTCTACCAATCTGATCCAAACCCTGAATGGTATTCAAGTGCTTTGAAATTGGCGGATGAGATAGTCTCACATTTTGCCGACCCTAATGGAGGCTTTTTCGACACCCGTGACGACCATGAAGCGTTGCTGGTCCACCCGAAGGATATCCAGGATAATGCCACCCCTTCTGGGAATGCGCTCGCCGCTACTGCCTTGCTCCAGTTGGCAACTTATGGAGATCGTATCGAATGGCGCGGTGTAGCAGAGGGTATGCTTGTTTCTGTACAGAACGCTGCCTTGCGTTACCCAACCGCCTTTGCACAATGGTTGTCCGCTGCCGATTTTGCGGTTGGACCAACTCGCGAAGTTGCAATCATGGGTGGCCTCGACATTCCCGAAACACAAGAATTGTTGAAGGCGCTTTGGAAAAACTACCGGCCCCGACAGGTGGCAGCCATTTCTGCCTACCCGCCGGGACCGGCCTCACCAGCATTGGTGAAGGATCGACCACTACTCAATAACCAGCCTACAGCGTATGTCTGTCAGGGCTTCGTCTGTCTGCAACCTGTCAATTCATCGGTTGAATTGGAAATCCAACTGGCAGGCAATTCGATAAAATGAACGCCTTCATCAGCAGATTGGGTTCATCATCAAACGTGCCTTTAGCACGAATCCGCCTGTGCGATTGGGTACACTACTACGAAAAAATGTTATATGACAACGCACAGCTTGCGCTTGCCTATTTGCACGCCTGGCAAATTACGCGCGAGCCTTTTTACAAGCGCGTCGTCATCGAGACGCTCGATTTTGTAATGCGCGAAATGACA
>JAKBYW010000329.1:0-3590 GCA_021840275.1 Chloroflexota bacterium
TTTCAAAAGCTTCAACTTCTTCGCCAAGAATATACCAACCGCTTTCCATCACCTTTTGGTAGGCAGAATCCATTTCAGCTTGCAGTTCCCCATAGGGGGCTTTCAAATCAAGAAAAGGCACGTTCACTTTATCCTGCCTCGAGCAGCCTTTATGAATTCAGGATATTCCCGAAGGTAATCCTCCTCATTGTAGAACTCGGAAGCTATCACCATGCAGACAGAGTTTGTAGAGAAGTTTTCAATTTCCCGCCAGATCAGGGGGGGAACATATAGTCCATAATATGATCGATTCAAGTGATAACGTTCCTTTCTGGTTCCATCGTCTAGAATAAGGTCGAAACTTCCTGACATGGCAATGATGAATTGATGGCATTCCTTTAATGCATGACCCGCGCGTGTCTCGCCGCCCGGGACATCATACAGGTAGAAGATTCTTTTTATTTCAAAGGGAATATGACGGCCGCTTTCGACAAACGTCAGGTTTCCACGCGGGTCAGCGATTTTGGGCAGCTCAATAATTGTGCAACTTTTGAGGTTCATAAGATGTTGTGAGTTGATGATCCTGGTATTAATTCAGTTGGTTTTCGTTTAGGTGAATTCAGTGTGATTCCTATTATCGCGATCATCAGAACAATGGAAACAATTTCTTTAGCTCTTTTCATCCCTTTGAAGACCCCGGAGGGTAAATTACCCTTCCCAAAGTCAAATTTTACTATATAACCAAAGATGCTGTAGCCATCTCTGGCAAAATCTCAGGCTGAGAGTCATACCACAAACTCAGCGCGATTTGCACTGGTTTTGCTCAACCCCAAAATCGAAATAGACTGTATCCGAGCGCCGCAAGTTGAAGCGGCACTCCTGCAAGTTGTGCGAGGAAGGAAATGGATCCCCAGAACAAGCTGTTGAAAACAGGCACATACCACAGCAGAAAAAAGACTGCCCATGCGAGCATACCGCGCGTCTGGGCCAGGCTGGTACGGATGTTCATCGGCAGATAAGGTTCGAGCACGCCGAAGCCGTCGAAGGGCGGTAAAGGAATCAGATTGAGGATGAGCGCGGAAACCTGCAAAAAGGCGAGAAAGGCCAGACCGGGCCAGAGTCCGCTCGAGGTCATGGGGCCGAAGCGCAGAAGCAGACCGAGCAGAATCGCAAGTACGAGATTTGAAGTTGGTCCCGCGAGCGAAACTGCGCTGATCCATCCACGGCTTCTGAGTCGCCACGTTTCAATGTAGACCGCGCCGCCGGGCAAGCCGATGCCGCCCATCACGAGGAAGAGCAAAGGCAGGAGCAATGAATAAACCGGGTGAGTGTATTTGAGCGGGTTGAAAGTGAGATAGCCTTTTTCTTTCACGGTAGTGTCGCCGCCATAATACGCGACGAGTGCGTGCGAAAATTCATGCAAGCAAAGCGAGAAAACCCAGCCAACCAAAACAACGAGAAAAGTTTCAAACTTCATTCTTCATATCCTTTTGGATGTGACTTGTGCCATTCCCACGCGCTGGAAAGAATATCGTGCATGTTATCGTGTTGCGGTTTCCAGCCGAGTTCGCGGCAGATCTTTTCTGACGATGCAACGAGACGCGCCGAGTCGCCGGGTCTGCGCGGATTCTCGATGGCGGGAATCGGATGCCCCGTCACTTTTCGCGCTGTCTCGATCACTTCGCGGACCGAGAAGCCGCGTCCGCTACCGACGTTGTAAATTAGTCCGTCTTTTTTTTCGAGCGCGTCGAGAGCCAGCAAATGCGCGGATACCAGATCCGCGATATGAATGTAATCGCGGATGCACGTACCATCCGGCGTTGGATAATCCGTGCCGTAAATTGTGACGGCCTCGGATTGTCCGAGTGCGATCTGCAGAACGCGCGGAATCAAATGCGACTCAGGCTGGTGTGCTTCGCCGCGTCCGGGCAATGCGCCGCATGCGTTGAAATATCTCAGCGCCGCGAAATGCAATCCGTGAATTTGACGATACCATTCCAACGCCTGTTCGGTCATTAATTTTGTTTGACCGTAAACATTGGTAGGGCCGAGCGGGGATTCTTCTGTCAGCGGTTCGTCATTGGATTGATAAACGGCGGCGGTTGAAGAAAGCACAAATTTCTTCACGCCCGCGCGCACAGCGGTTTCCATCAGAGTCAAAGAATTGGTGAAATTATTGTGGAAGAATCTTCCGGGGTCTTTCATCGATTCGCCTGCTTCGATGAAAGCCGCGAAGTGCATGACCGCGTCGAACTTTTGAGAGGTCAAGGCTTCGGCCAGTGCGTGTGAATCGTCGAGCGTAGCGTGGATAAAACGCGCGCCGTCCGGCACTGCGCCGCGGTGACCCGTGACGAGCGAGTCATAGACTGTTACAGAGTGTCCGGCTTTGATCAATGCTTCAGCGGTGGCAGAGCCAATGTATCCCGCGCCGCCGGTGATAAAGATGTTCATAATTCCTCCGTAGGGGCGGAGCGTCGCTCCGCCCCTACATATTTAAAATTTTGGTGATTGCTTATGCCAATCCGTAACTTGCTGATAAGCGTGCGTAACCTGCAACAACAAATCTTCGCGGAAGTGCGGACCGATCAATTGCAATCCGACCGGCAGATTGTTTTTGTCGGAACCGCAGTTGAATGAAATCCCCGGCACGCCCGCCAAATTCGCTGGCAGTGTGAAAACATCTTCGAGATACATCGCCAGCGGATCGTTGATATGCTCACCGATTTTGAACGCAGTCTCAGGCGCGGTTGGGGCGGCGATCAAATCCACGTCGCGGAAAGCCGCCTCAAAGTCCCGTTTGATGAGCGTGCGAACTTTTTGCGCCTGTCCGTAATACGCGTCGTAATATCCGGCCGAAAGCGCATACGTCCCGATCATCACGCGGCGCGTCACTTCCGGCCCAAACTTTTGCCCGCGCGTTTTGAAAAACACGTCCCGCAAATTATCGGCATCGGCGCGCGGGCCGTAGCGGATGCCGTCGAAGCGCGCCAGATTTGCAGAGGCCTCGGCGGGCGCAATGATGTAATAAACCGGAAGCGCGTACTCGGTGTGCGGCAGACTGATCGCGCGGATTTCCGCGCCGAGCGACTTCAACTGCTCGATGGCCGCCCGCGTCTTTTCTTCGACTTCGGGCTGGATGCCGCCAATAAAATATTCCTTCGGCACTCCGACCTTTAATCCGCGCACCGCGTCGACGTCAAAATTAATTTGTGGAACCGGCGCATCCACCGAGGTTGCATCTTTTTCATCGCGGCCGGCCATGACCGAAAAAATTTGAGCGACATCTTTGGCAGTCCGTCCGAACGCTCCGACCGTGTCGAGCGACGAGCCAAACGCGATCAATCCATAACGCGAGACGCGACCGTAAGTGGTTTTGAGTCCAGTCACGCCGCACAACGAGGCAGGCTGACGCACCGAGCCGCCGGTGTCCGTGCCGAGCGCGGCGGGGACGTAACATGCCGCGACCGATGCCGCGCTTCCGCCAGACGAACCGCCGGGCACACGCCCCAAATTCCACGGATTATGTGTCACGCCGTACGCAGAATTTTCAGTGGATGATCCCATCGCGAATTCGTCCGTGTTGGTTTTGCCGACGATGATTGCGCCCGCCT
>JAKBYW010000330.1:0-3578 GCA_021840275.1 Chloroflexota bacterium
CATGCACCATTGGCTCCGAGTCGTCGAGGGCCTGGTTCAATGCGGGCAGAGCATTTATGTCATTTGAATTGCCGAGGGCTACCGCAACGTTTCGTAAATAACCACGCCGCTTGGCGCGTTTGACGGAACTGTTCTTGAATTTAGAGTTGAAGTCTTTGGGCGTAAGTTCCAGTTCACGTATAAGGTTGGGACGTGGTATGTCTGCGCGTGGTTTTAATTCGGAGGCGCCTTCGGAGGACGCGAATCGATTCCATGGACAAACCATCTGACAGACATCGCATCCAAAGACCCAGTTGCCAAGCATAGGCCGCAGTTCGGGCGGAATGTCCTCTTTCAATTCGATGGTCAGGTAAGAGATGCAACGCCGCGCATTGATGGTCCGGTCAGGAAGAATACATTGAGTTGGGCAGGCTTCAATGCAACGCGTGCAAGTTCCGCAGTGATCGGTTGCAAAAGGGGCATCGGGTTCGAGTTCGAGATCGAGGAATATTTCAGAGAGAAGAAAATAAGAACCAAGTTTTGGGTTGATAAGCAATGTGTTTTTACCAATCCAGCCAAGCCCGGCGCGTTGTGCCAACTCTCTTTCGAGAATTGGGCCTGTGTCTGTATACCAGCGATTGAGGATGGAATGTCCCACTTGCCCTTCGATGAAAGCAACCAGCGTTTTTAATTTTTCGGGAATGGCAAGATGATAATCGTCGCCCCAGGCGTAAGTGGCGACGCGTCCGCTTGGAACAGGCTCGTTGGATGTATCAGCCGTCCCTTCGACTTCGCTCACCGTTCGTGCCGCGAGCAACGACGGCACATCGGTGCAAGACGGCAGGGCAAGTTTCGGGTCTGGGTAGGGAAGCGCCAGCACGAGGATGGATTTGCATTCGGGGAGAATGAGTCGCGGGTTAGCGCGGCGGGCGCGGGAGCGGTCATCCGCTAAATAGTTCATGGAAGCGTACCGCCCCTGCTTCAGCCAATCTTCAAAGACGGGCAAATGCGGGGGCGGGTCTGCAGTCGTCGCGCCGGCCAGGATAAATCCCAACCGACGTGCTTCATTCTGAATTCCTTGTTTGAGCGCGGCACTCACTTGATCAAAGCTTGACGACAATCTTTACGTAGAGAGGCTTGTTGTCATTGCCAAAGAAAGGAATCCCTTTGGGGTTTGCCAGTGTCCATGCGCTGACATATTCGCCTATTTGGGTTGGCGCCTTGAATTGAACAGTAATTTCAATTTCCTGACCTGGTGCCACCACACTATTGATCGGCTGAGGCACTCCCGACATTTTATCGCCGTATGAATAGATGATGGTGTAACCTGCGCCCCAAGTGCAGGTACCAGCATTCTTGATCTTCCAGGTTTTGACGAAATCCTGCCCAGGGGTCATTTGGGTGTTATCGGTGACATTTACATCCACCGTGGCATTGTCCCACGAATATCGATCGCACAAAGCAGCCTGAGTGGCGCCAGGAAGGCCAGGCTGGGTGGGAGCAACCGTCGGCTCAATAGTGGCTGTCGGCAGTGATATAGGTGTCTCGGTAGGAGGCGGCAGGGGCGCAGGAGTTCCCGCGGTGGCTGATAAGGTGAAATTTGCTATCACGGTCTGTGCGGCTGCTGTAGAGATGAGCGCCACGTTGAGGGTTGGGGCAGGAGTGGCAACTGGCGCACAGGCCGCCAACATTACAGCCAACAATACGATGATACTTAGTTTAGTTTTCATTGGTTGGTTCCTCAATTCTCGATGAACCACATTATTTCCGGTTCCTGTTACTGGACTACGATCTTAACATAAACTTTTGTACCAAAGAAATGGCCTGCATCATCTTTCATTTGCCAATATCCAATATAGGTCCCGGCCTTTGTGGGAGCGACCATTGGTACTATAAACGACGTTCCATGTCCTGGCTTTACGAAATCATCGGCTTTGTGGAAAATTATATTACTGCCGCTCATTCGATCGCCTGACACATAAACAAAGGAAAAACCTTCATCCCATGTGCAAGTCCCTGTGTTCTGGAATTGCCAGGCTTTATCAAAGGACTTTCCGCTCGCAATAACCGTTCCATCAGGAATAGTCGCATCAACCAAGAATAAGGCGTCACTGCAGCCCACGGCAGTTGAACCAGTGCCCGCTCCGGATGGCACCTTGGTTGCAATTGGTAATCCCGTTCCAGGAGTATTGAACACAAACTGTGTGCCAACCACGCCAAAAGGCGTTGCACCCGGTGAAAGTGGTAGAGTTGGCAAGGATAAGGGGGTCGATGTTGGAGTGTTCACCGGCATGGGCGGAAGGGCCTGCGCGGTCTGTGTCATTTGATCGCCAATTTGGGACAGCGCTGTCCCAGCCGCGGAAGTAACAATGGCATTTACATCTTGTGTTGGTCCGGGCGCTTTGCCGATGTTACAAGATACCAAACTGGCGGCCAACAAAACCAGCAGAGCCAACCAGATAAATTTTTTGTGTTGCATGATCGAAACCTCCGTTATCTATATAACGCAATTTCAGGAATTTTCTTTCTACTCATTATAACGCACCTTGTTTTAGGCGCTTAGAAGTTAAATCCTTGTTTTTTGCCTGCACTGCGACGAAGGAGTGCAGGCACACGTGTGCAAGAATTGCCTGCCCTCGTAGAGGGTTGCGGGCTTGGCGGTAAAACTCTTTCGGCTTGTCCGAGTTAGGGTGTAGACGTGGGCGTCGGGGTCTCAACTGCCGGCGGTGTACCTTTTATATTGGAGGGAGCATTGCAGGCCAGGCTGGCAAGAATCAAGAAAAGCGGCATGAAAAGCAGACGACATTTGAGATACGTTCTTTCCTTCAGTTTTATAAGACGTTTGCCTGCTCGAAAATTCCCAGAATCAAAAGAGTCAGCGGTTTTTCACTGACTCTTTTGATGGCTATTTATTTACCACAAGTATAGTCAAATGTCGCCTTGCCATATTCTTGATAGGTTGGGTCCGTGACAACAATTTGATCCCAACGCGTGTTGGTGGCATTTCCAAGGTGGATGGACCAACTCTCGGTGATCGATCTCGTCTTCGCCTCAGCAAAAGTGAGAGTTTGATTGGCTGACCTATAGCCGTCGCTATGGTTCCAGAAATAGGTGATGGTTACCGGCCCATTGGTTGAAATATAAGCGGTAATGTTGTAAAAAACGGTTGTCGCGCATCCAGCAACTGGATCGCGGGCAATATCGTAGGTAACAGACGTAACGCCATACGCGGTAGCAGTGCCTTTGCCCGGTGTGCCGCTGCCGACAACGATCTGCACCCAGAACGGATTCCCGCTGTCGTTGTCGCCGAATGATGTACCCCACGGTGACTTAATTTTCCAGTAGCCTGTATAGGTGCCATACGCTGTTGGAGCGGTAAAGACAACCGGCACATCCACAGTTTGACCCGGAGCCGCGGGTTGTGGGAAGGGGTAAACAAACGCACCGCCCATAACGTCGCCGCTGAAATAGACAAACTGCCAAGTTGAATCCCATGTACAGGTTCCGCTGTTTTTGATGTGCCAGATTTTTGTGAATTGTGCGCCTGGTTGTTCGATGGTTCCATCCGGGATTGTTTCGCCCACATACGTGGCGCTAGC
>JAKBYW010000331.1:0-3573 GCA_021840275.1 Chloroflexota bacterium
CACAAAGAAATCTCTGACTTCAAAAGGATAACGCGTGGCTTATAACGGACTTCTTTCCAAATACGGACATCTTCTTAACCTCCCGCCTCACACGCGGACCGTCAGCCTGCTCGAGGGCAACACGCCTTTGATCCCCGCTGACAAATTATCGCGCCACCTCGGCGGCGGCTTTGAACTCTTCATCAAATATGAGGGACTCAACCCAACCGGCTCATTCAAAGACCGCGGCATGACCGCGGCTGTCAGTGAGGCGGTGGGACGCGATGCCACCACCGTCATCTGCGCTTCGACGGGCAACACGGCCGCATCGGCCGCGGCGTATGCCGCGCGCGCAGGGCTGAAATCCATTGTGCTGATTCCGCAGGGGAAAGTCGCGGCGGGAAAATTGGCAGGCGCGGTTGTGTACGGCGCGCAGGTGATCCAAATCGAAGGTTCGTTCGACGATGCATTGACGATGGTCGTTGAGATCACAAACAAGCATCCGATCTGTCTGGTAAATTCGATCAATCCATTCCGCATCGAAGGACAAAAAACCGGTGCATTCGAGATTTGCGATGTACTCGAGTCCGCGCCGGATTGGTTGTGCCTTCCCGTTGGCAACGCCGGAAATATCACGGCTTATTGGGCGGGCTTCAAACAATACAATGAAATAAAATCCACGGGCTTGCCGCAAGTGCTGGGAGTCCAGGCCGCAGGCGCGGCTCCGCTCGTGATTGGACATCCGGTCGACAATCCCGAAACGGTTGCGACAGCCATCCGCATCGGCAAACCAGCGCGCGGCGAACAGGCTTTACAGGCCGCCGAAGAATCCAAAGGGAAAATCATCGCTGCCACTGATACGCAAATTGTCGACATGCAAAAAATGCTGGCTACACTCGAAGGCATTTGGGTCGAGCCTGCGTCCGCGGCGGGGCTGGCTGGGCTGGCAATCGAAATTGCGAATGGGAATTTAGATCCCAAAGGAAAAAGAATCGTCGCTATCTGTACCGGTCATGGATTGAAAGACCCGGACATCGTCACAAAAGATATGGTCAAGCCGCAGGTGGTGATGCCGAATTTGTCCGCGTTGGAAGAAGTTATATTATCGTAGGGGCAGAGCGTTGCTCCGTCCGGGCACAGCAGCGCTGTGCCCCTACATATCATTATGAACATCCTTGTGAAAGTCCCCGCCACCACCGCCAACCTCGGACCCGGCTTCGATGCCCTCGGCCTTGCGCTCGATCTGTGGAATGAAGCGACCTTCATGCCTACTGATGATTTCCACGTTGAGATCGAAGGCGAAGGCGCGGACAGACTTCCGGCAGATCAACGCAACGCCATCGTCGACGCCGCGTTGCAGGTGTATCGCCTCGCCGGAAAAAAATGCAACGGACTGCACATCCGCTGCATCAACCGCATCCCGCTGACATCCGGACTCGGCTCCAGTTCCGCTGCCATGCTGGCTGGTTTGCTCGGTGCGAATGCGCTGTTGGGCGAACCGTTCTCGCGCGCTGAATTGCTGAAAGTTTCTATTGAAAATGAAGGCCATCCGGATAACGTCGCACCGGCCATGCTGGGCGGACTGGTCGCTTCGACCATCGTCGATGGAAAAATCGTTGCACATAAAATGAATGTCCGACCGATGGCGATCACGGTCGTAACGCCCGATTTTCACTTCCCCACCAAACAGGCGCGCGCGGCGTTGCCAAAACAAATCCCAATGAAGGACGCGGTTTACAACGTCAGCCGCGCCGTGTTGGTGACAAAAGCGTTTGAATGCGGCGATCTTGAATTGCTCGGCCAAGTCATGGACGATAAATTGCATCAACCTTATCGCCTGCCGCTCATCCCCGGTGCGCTCGAAGCGATGGATGCCGCTAAACGTGCGGGTGCGGCGGCTGTGGCTTTATCCGGTGCAGGACCCAGCCTGATCGCGTTCTCGTCGAAACATGAGCATGAGAATGAAATCGGTGAAGCCATGAAGCGGACGTTTGAATCTTTTGGATTATCGGCGCGCGTCTTTGAGTTGGGAGTTAGCGAGGAAGGGGCGAGAGTAGAAAGTGTCATCGGCGGCGATTTGTGCTAAAGTAGAAACATCCCACCGTTGGTGGATTCTAAAACATGTAAACACAGTAAGAAAGGCAGATATTGAAATATCCGAGTTCCTTGATAAAAATTTCTCGTCTATTGTCTTGATAGTCATTGGTGCATTTTTAGGTTTCCTTTTGCCGCTACTGTGGGAAAAGCGCTCTGCAAATTTCATAATACGACTGCGAATATAAAAAGCATCCGGGTCGGCTTCCATCGCCGCATGCTTGTTGCGGCCCCGCCTCGCGCTGTTTATCAAGTCTTCAGCAAGCTCGGCGGGGGAAAAGGCTGGCTGTTTGCAGACTGGCTCTGGAAATTGCGCGGTCAGTTCGATAAATTCTTCGGAGGCCCCAGCCTGCGCGGGCGAGGAGATGAATTGCTGGAAAATGATCCGCTCGATTATTACCGCGTTGAATCTCCTCAAGAAAATCATTTGATGCGCCTGCGCTCCGAGTTGAATGCACCCGGTGCAGGTTGGATGGAATGGCGCGTCGAATCAACTGGCGATCACGGTTCGATTCTCACGCAGACAGCTTTCTTCGCTCCGCGCGATCTGACCGGGTTCTTATACTGGCATCTTCTCAACCCTTTTCATATCCTTGTTTTTCGCGGCCTGATTCGCCAGATCGTCCAACGCGCTGAATTAATTTCTGAATTAATTTCTTGACTCTTTATCCAACGCGGCATACAATCCAACCAGAATTGAATAACGGTCAAAAGCGGCGAAGCCGGTGCAAGTCCGGCGCTGTCCCGCAACTGTGAATTAGTTGTTAGCAGTTAGCAGTTAGCAATTAGCCATTCGGCTAAACGCTGATCGCCTAACGCTAATCGCTGATGAGTCAGGTCGCCCGCCTTGGCCGGTTCACCATACTCTCGTGGAAAGGAGGTGGAGGACGGCTAATTCAGCGACCCTCTATCTCCCCTGTCATCGGCAGGGGATTTTTGTTCGATAATCATTTTCGATTGGAGAAAACCATGTTTCGTAAATTTCTAGTTTTGACATTGCTGGCCGCGCTGCTGGCGGGATGCGGTCCCGCCGTCGTGGTGACACAAGCGCCATCGCCCGCCGCGCCGGTTCAGATCCAGACCGAAGCGCCGACTGTTGCGCCCACACCCGCTGGCATCACCTTGACCGACGGCCTCGGACGCGAAGTCAAGCTCGCATCGCCCGCGCAAAAAGTTGTTTCGCTGGCTCCGTCCAACACGGAAATTTTATTCGCTATCGGAGCAGGCTCACAAGTAGTGGGCCGCGATGAACTCTCGGATTATCCCGAAGCGGCAAAAAGTATTGCTGATATTGGTTCCACCTTCAAAGACCTGAACACAGAGCAAATCGTTTCCTTGCATCCCAACCTTGTTCTGGCGGCGGAGATCAACACGCCCGAACAAGTGAAGGCGCTCGAGAGCCTGGGTTTGACGGTCTATTATTTGAAAAACCCAACCACGCTTGAAGAGATGTATGGCAATATGAAAATCGTGGCGCAACTGACCGGCCACGAGACCGAA
>JAKBYW010000332.1:0-3564 GCA_021840275.1 Chloroflexota bacterium
AGTTTCCTGTGGTATGGTAGTCAGACCATAGATGCAAACAGTATATGGGTTTTGCCCCCGCGAGTCAATAGCTTGGAATAGGAAAAAAGTACTAGTCCCCTCCTCTGCAACGACCTTGAGATTTCAGAAAAAACCAAACAAAAAAAGACGACTCTTGCGAATCGTCCTTTTTGTTTGGTGATTGAATTACTTAACTTCGACGGAAGCGCCGGCTTCTTCCAACTTCTTCTTGGCGTCCATCGCGGCATCCTTGCCAACGGCGGACAGAACTTTGCCGCCAGCGGTTTCAGCCAATGCCTTCGCTTCACCGAGACCGAGGCTGGTCAATTGACGAACAACTTTGATGACATCGATCTTCTTGGCGCCAGCATCCTTTATGATCACATCGAACTCGGTCTTCTCCTCGACAGGTTCAGCAGCGGCGGCACCACCAGCAGCGGCCACAGCGACCGGAGCCGCGGCGGAGACGCCCCACTTCTCTTCGAGGGCTTTCACAAGTTCAGCGGCTTCGAGCACAGAAAGCACGCTCAATTCTTCAACTAATTTTTCGAGATTTGCAGCCATTGTATAGAAACTCCTTACTTTCCTAGTTAGTTTTTAATTTGATAGTTAACAATCATTGCGACCTTGCCGCATAAAACTTAAGCCGCGGCTTGCGCCTTCTCTGAATATGCACGGAAGACGGATGCCAGCGAGCGGGCAGGTTCGGCAATTGTGCGGACGAGCTTGCCAGCCGGGGCCTGCAAGACACCCAGCAATTGCGCACGGACAACCGGCAATGGCGGAAGATCAGCCAATGCCTTGACCTGGGCAGTATTCAATGGCTGGCCAGCCAGGAAACCGCCCTTGACCTTGACGAACTCCATGCCTTTGGTCGCGTCTGAAAGCGCCTTGGCAGTCGAGGCAGGATCCGTAAAAGCAAATGAAACGGCAGTAGACTGAACCAGAGCTTCCTCGGACAGGGTCATGCCATGATTTGCAAATGCGCGGCGCACCAGGGTGTTCTTGACGACGTGGAATTCGCCGCCAGATTCGCGAACTTTCGCGCGGATATTATCCATATCCTTCATCTTCGCACCCGTGTATTCCACGAGAATAACTGCCTGGCTGCGCTTCAACCAGTCCTGATAGATCGCCAGGACCTCATCTTTGCGCTGTTTAGTAAGAGCCAATGTGTATTCACCTCCTTTCGATTAAAAAGTCTTTGCCATTTCCAGGCAAAGACTTTTTAGCGCCGCAAGGGCTTCAACTCGATTGAGTTGAAATTAGCTTTTAGTCTCCACCTGGGCAGGAAATTAAGTCCTGAGCAAAACGTTCACTCGAAGGACACCCGCCGTCATCAGCGAAGCGACCCCATGGGTCGGCGAAATGGCTTGCTATTAGGTAACGAGTACTCGCCCTGAGTTTATCGAAGGGTTTCTACTCGGAAGCCTCCACAGAAAGAGCCGCACTCGGATCGATCTTGATCCCCGGCCCCATTGTAGCATTGACAACGATACGCTTGATATATAGACCTTTCGCACCTGAAGGACGAGCCTTATTGACTGCATTCATCAGAGCTGCAAAGTTTTCATATAACTTCTTCGTATCGAACGAGGCCTTGCCGATCACGACATGAATATTGGCTGTCTTATCAAGACGGAACTCAACGCGGCCGGCCTTGGCTTCATTAATGGCACGCGCCATATCCTGCGGCGGAACAACGGTACCAGCCTTCGGGTTCGGCATCAAACCACGCGGACCAAGAACGCGACCGAGACGACCGACCTTGCCCATCATATCGGGCGTGGCGATTGCCACATCGAAATCGGTCATGCCTCCTTCGATCTTCTTCAAAGTCTCATCATCATCTGCAACGAGATCTGCGCCAGCAGCGCGCGCCGCAGAAGCACCTTCACCGGACGCAAAAACCAACACGCGCACAGTCTTGCCCAATCCATGCGGAAGGACAACCACGTCACGAACTTGCTGGTCAGCCTGACGCGGATCAAGCGCCGTACGCATGTGGATTTCCACGCTCGCATCAAATTTTGTATAGGCCGTATCCTTGGCAAGAGCCATCGCTTCCTGCGGCATATAATTCTTATCGAGATCCACTTTGGCCAGAGCGGCCCTGTATTTCTTTCCTTGTTTAGGCATATTATCCTCCGTGGTGCAAACGGGCCGGGAGGCCCTCCCACACATTAATCAACAATAGTGATACCCATCGAACGGGCTGTACCTTCGATTTGCTTCATCGCACTTTCGAGACTGATCGCGTTCAAGTCTTTCATCTTCGTTTCTGCGATCTCTCGAATCTGTTTGTGCGTCACCTTGCCAACTTTATCCTTGTTCGGCACACCCGAGCCTTTTGCCACGCCCGCCGCCTTGCGGATCAAAACCGCGGCGGGAGATGTCTTGAGCACGAAAGTGAACGAACCATCGGTGAAAACAGTGATCTCTGCAGGAAGCACTTCGCCCGGACGATTGGATGTGCGCGCGTTGTATTCCTTGCAGAAAGCCATGATGTTGATACCATGACCAGCCAAGGCCGGACCAACTGGCGGCGCCGGATTGGCTTTTCCAGCCTCAAGCTGGAGACGAACGATTGCTTTAAACTTCTTTGCCATTCTATACTCCTTACCTGCACTGGAACGCAGGCACACGTGTGGTTTTGGCGGGCAACTGCCATGTACCAGGTTCTTTTCCTGATGCGGGATGCCCTCCCACTCCACGCTGGACATTGCTGTTCAGCGTAAGTTACATATTATTAGCTAGGCCTTCTCGACTTGCAGGAAGTCCAGCTCAACAGGCGTCTCACGCCCGAAGAACGATACCAGCACACGCACTTTCGTGCGCTCCATATCGATCTCAGCTACTGTACCGCGGAAGTCGTTGAACGGCCCATCCACAATGCGGACGCGCTCACCGACTTTGAACGTCACCTTCACCGTCGGCGCATCAGCTTCCATGCGCTTGACGATCTGCGAAACTTCTTCAGGGCGCAGAGGCGTGGGCAGATTGCCCATTCCTACAAACCCTGTCACGCCCGGCGTATTACGCACCACATACCATGACTCTTCACTCAGGATCAAATTTACCAACACATAACCTGGGAAAATATGGCGTTCAACAGTACGACGCTTGCCATCCCGCACTTCGATCTCTTCCTGCGTTGGGATAACGACATCAAAAATCCTGTCTTTCATTCCCATCGTCTCGATGCGTTGCTCGAGATTATGGCGAACCTTGTTTTCGTAACCTGAATAACAATGGATCACAAACCAGGCCGGCTCGGTGGATTCAGCGGGCACTTCGCTCTCGTTTGGCTGGTCGGATTTCGGTCGGGGGGAAGACGCGGGCTTTGATTCAGGCGCAGGAGCTTCAACCGCCGCTTCCTCCTCGACGGGTTGGGCGGTTTCCGTTTCCTGAACAGGTTCGTCCACCCGCGCGGAATCAACTAAATCAGCCTGCGGCTTTTCGGTTGATTCCATCAGGATTGATTCCTGCGGCTCTTGTTCGAACTGTTCTTCGGGTTCCTGCGAATCCATGACACCTCAATGGTTTGATTAGATACCCAGCGCC
>JAKBYW010000333.1:0-3553 GCA_021840275.1 Chloroflexota bacterium
GTGGCCGCGTCCAATGCGATGATCATTGCGTGACCTTTTTTTCGGAAGGTGGTATCATTGAACTGTGGCCATTCATCCTCCCTTCTCCTGCAAGCGTACCACCATTCCATCGGCACGAAGGTTTCAGTAGATGTCACCCATTGATTGCGGTGGATGCGGTCGAACTGGTTGGATGGCAATAACAGCCGTTCGGTATTGTAATACTCGGCAGTCTGCCATGGGCAACGCGGCACGGTATTCCACAAGCACAACATTCTCGCTTCCCGATTTACATACAATTCAAGCACTGAAGGTTCGCCGTCTGTCACGGCGTATTTTTTTGTAGGCCATAGTAATTCCCCACCTTTTACACCTAATTCGTATAGTGACCAAAGAAGTCTGCTTTCTTCCGAGAAGCCGGCGTAGCTTTCTATCCAGCGAAAGGCCCGGCCATGTTTCGCTGGGGGAATGGTCATCTCGGCCCACATGCGTTGTTTGGCATCTTCGTTCGAACCCCATAATTCGCTGAACGATATCTGGTCAGCATTCGAGCCGGCTTCACCCGAAGGGTCGATGGGGACGGCCTCGACGACCGAGCCGCTGGGCGTGGTGATCTGATAGCCCTGTGCCTTGTATTTCTTTGCCATCTTTGGGTTGAGTTGGATGGCACGCCGTATGTACTGCGCCACGCGCGAGTTGGCCTGCTTCAGGTCGTTGGCTACCACGTAGAATTCTCCCCATTCCGTGAAAGTCGCCCGATATAGGTTCACCGCGGCGGCAATGGTGCTCTTAATCGACTTCTTGATGTCGGACCACACGATGATATCGTACTTGAAGTTACCATTCGGCTCGGTCGAGAACGCTTCGCGCAGGGCGTCGCGCTGGTAGGGTTGCAGTTGCAATTTCCCGCGCAGTTTCGGGTCGTTGCGCGTCTCGGGGATGAAGAATTCCTTTTCGATCCACGTCACCGGGTCAGGCGTCACCATCTTGCTGGCGGCCTCGCCCAGCCCCTTGGTGATCTCGGATAGGAAGTCGGAACGCAGGTCGGTCATTCTAATACACAAAGCAATGCAGAACGACAAATAGCAAGCGGTGTCACATCTTCGTCCCCATATACAACAACCTTAGTTTTTGAATATCCAATAAATTCAACAGTGGCATTTCTTGCACCAAGTTCAAGACGAAATACACCTTTACCAAGTTTCTTAACAATAATCCACGCCGCATTCATATCCCCACTATAATCAGGCAGAAAATTCATATCGTTATTTAGCGGTTCAGGCGTCATATCGAATATTTTCCACCAAATGAGTTGATTCATCTTCTTGCCTGCGGGTATTTTCAATATTTCTTCTCTGTTCATATTTGCCTCATGACGTTATATCTCCATCCAGTACTTCGTCCTGCTCTTCTTCCTCAGCATCCACCACGCGTTTATCTCCCACGATCTTGGCAAATTCCCACTGCACTCTTTTCAGGAACACACCGCGCGCCTTTTCAGGGATGCCGGCTGTCGAGTTCACCGCCGACGTGATTGCGCCCAGCAACTTGGCCGCCAGTTCATAGGCATCCTCGGCACTCAACATGGCGTGGATATCCTTGGCGATCTTGACTTCGCTCTCCACCAATTTGCGGTCCAGATCGATGGCTTCCATGATCTGCTTCCAGGCCGCGTAATCCGTGGCCGCCGCTTCGAACTCCGCTTCCAGTTTTGCTTCAATGGCAATCGCGCCGGCCCGTTCGAGTGGGGCAGGGGATTTCCTGGCTTCCTGATATTGCTGCCACAACGCCGCCAGTCTGCCCAGCCTGTCCGGCGCTTCGTTCATGTCGATGCGGTCAGCTAGCATCTCGATGCGATGGCGGATTACTTCGATGGATGCCCGGTTCGAAAGCAGGCGTCCATTCTTCTGCATCTGTTTATACTTGGCAGACAGTCTTACGAGCGGGAAATTACTGGTATCGGGAATGTTGCCCATTTCAAACATCCTTCGCCAGCACGCCGGCAATGGCGTGGCATATCGCCAGGTGGCAATCTTCCTGCACCTTGATATCGTCGAACTCCACACAAATGGGATTCATCACAAAACCGGCCAGCGGGTTCTCGTCCAGGTTACCATTCCTGCCGGTCAACACAATGATCTGCATTCCCAGATGTGAAGCTACGCGCGCGCACTGGACGATATTGGCGGACCTGCCGCTGCAACTGATGGCCACCAGCGCATCGTTCTCTTTACCCAGTCGCTTGATCACACTCGAGAACATATTCTCCCAGCCATCGTCATTCCCGTATGCCAGAACGGTAGGGCCCATATCCGGTATGCAGGTTGCGTCCACGCGCGCCATCTTGATTAGGTCATTGGCAAAGTGACTGGCCGTTGCGGCAGATCCGCCATTGCCAACGATCCATACACGGGAGCCATGCTCACGGCACACCCTGATTGTTTCCACCGCTTCGGCCACTGCGGAAGAGTCTATTTCACGTAGACCTTCCAGCATATCAAATAACAGATACGAACCAACTTTCAATATGTCCTGCTCGAATAGTTTTTGTGTGGGCATAGAGTAATCATATCACAACGAGTGATTTCTGTTGTAGCCTGAGGCCGATCCGATTTTTGTCCAATCGTGTAAGTCAGGTAGTGCATATACGGTTCGCTGATCATGAACAAAAACCGTTTTATCGAATTGTGACAAAAAATATAAACATCATAATTATATGCCATTATATTAGTTATGAGAATGTATATTCTCAAAATAAACAGCATTCTAGGTACATTATCAAGGTATTGAACAGTTTTATTCAATGTTTTGTAGCCTTCAATATACGCGCCGCCAAGGTCCTGCAACATAAAAAAATTTTCGCGATCAGTGCGCGCAAAATAAAAAAGTCAGTCTGGTATGTGTGACAAAGGTAAAGGTCATCATGTATCATTGTATCAATATGTATATAACTCTTGACAGTATACATGAATGGGTGTATAAACAGGGCATAGAGATTTGCCAACCCAAAAGAAAAGGATGTAACAGACAATGAATAACCAACCCACCAACAAAGAACTATCAATCATTAGGACTGCCGACGCATACAGCCGCAATCAACGCAATGAGCGCGCCATGGTAGCAAGGCAAGCTGATCAAGCCGCCGCGCAGAACAAAAGCAAGCCGGCACCCCAGCAAGCCCCTAAGAACCTGTTACAGAAAATTTTCGGCGGATAAGGAAAATAAGCCATGAGAAAGCACGTCAAGTACACACGTACGCGCTATGAGTACACTGTGAGCAATGGCACAGATATAGTTTTCACCTTTTGGTTCATCGAGCGCCGGCCCTCCCTGAATAAGATCTACAGTCTTGTACAGGAAAACGTTGACGCAATCCGCAACGCCACAAAAGCCGCCGATATTGTTTGGAATGGCGATGGAACCATTACAGCGGGATCGTACACTGGAAAATTTACCGGACGCACATTATTAGAAGCACGAGGATATCATGAATAAAAGACTCATGCGCCGCATTGCATACGCTAACAAATTGGCCCGCGAGTTAAAAATAGCCGGCTCCCCTACCACTGGCGAG
>JAKBYW010000334.1:0-3546 GCA_021840275.1 Chloroflexota bacterium
TGGCAACGCAGTGACTGCATCGGTGACTGGCTGAACCGGTATGGTTTTGGCCGCTGAATCGGCGACTGGCTGAACCGGCGTGCTTTTGGCCGCCGAATCGGCGATAACAGTTGTTTGTCTCAGTTTTTTAGCAGTAGGCTGAATACCATTGTTCTGAGACAAACTGATTTGTTTTTGACCACCATTGAGTGTGGATAAAAATTGATTGAACGTATCTTGTATGCGGAATGACACACTTTCAAGTGCGGCTACTGGCTGAGGCCCAGCCACCGACCTTATCACATCGGCTATTTGCGCGCCGGTAGCTGGTGAAACCGCAGGCACAACCACAAGGTTGCCAAATAGTCCTGCAAATAAAAATGCCAATGCGCCAATCACTTTTACGCCCCGGCGCTTGGTATGTTTCTTTTTTCGACCTAAAATCTGATTCATTCAAAACTCTCCAGTTTATTCAATACAGCCGCTTTCATTTCTTTAACAGAAGGAGCAGGCCTGATGAACATCTTACTTGCCACACATGAAGCCTGCGTGAAGTTTGACATCTTGCGCAATGATATGTCCCGTTTGTCCATTCGCTAATCTGCGCGAATTTTAAAGACCAATTCGTGAAGATTAGCTGAAATTGGCAGACGATAACTTGGCGGCAAGAATAAATTTACAACTTTCGGATGTCCATTATCAGTTGCCCGCAAAAATGGCGTCAAGGCCTTTGCAACTTTGCGTCTCGCTTTCACTAACGCCCCCTTTTTACCCGATTTTGTCGCGCCGCTTGCCTGAGCAGTTACGAAAATCCGCAGATTGCTTTGGAGGAAGCCAAAGACATAGAATCAGGGCTTTCGTTTTGTCCGTTAATCCCGGCAAATATACGCGAATCTTAAAGTCAAATTCATGAAGACAAGTATCCTGTGGGTTTTGCGAAGATTCGCGGATCGTTCTTGATTGACTAAAAGTCCAGGAATCCTTATTTCATTTTGCCGTGGGACTTGTTACGACGATATCGCCAACTTTAAGGCCTGATTTTATCTCGGCATAGGTAGAGTCCATTAAACCCACCTCCACTGGACGAAGCACATCCCTGCCATTTTCCACAACGTAAACAGCGTATTTACCAGGCGTCTGTTTGCGCAATGCGGCGACAGGCACAAGGACAACTCCTTTCGCCTGACCGCCGATGACATCCACCGTGGCACTCATGCCGAGCGGCAAATTGTCAACAGGGGTCGTCGCGCTTGGATCAAGACTAGCCAATGCCTTGACAACTGTAATCTGGCCGGGAGTCTGGACTACTACCCTCTGTCCGGTCGGGGTATATAAAATCGGATCTATCTGAATGACGCGGCCCGTGAAGATCTGATTGGGAAGTGCATCGAAAATCACTTCAACCTTGTAACCTGCCGCGATTTTATCTATACTCGTCCCATCCAGGGAGATGGTCAAATACGGCTGACTCTGATTCGCCATAGAGATAAATGGGCCGGTTATGTCGCTGCCCACCTTGGCCGCAGCCGACAAAGATAATATGGTGCCATCCATTGGCGCCAGAATGGTTGATTGGTCAAGCAGACGTTGAGATAACGCAAGCGCCGCCTCGGACTTTGCCAGAGTTTGCTTTGCTATATCGAGGCTGACCGGATCGGGTCCGTTATTTACCTTTTGCAATGTTTGCTCGGCCAGAATCACCTGAGCAGCCGCCGTGATCAGTGCGTTGTCAATCGGCACCGGTTGGATTCCTGCTGGATAGGCGCTGAGCAATTGTTGCACTGCTGTATCATATTTCTGTTGAGCCGCCAAAAGATCCTTTTGCGCGAGCGTTCTTTTGCTGTTGCCTGCAGGGAGATAAGTAGTGCGGGTATAGTTGGCGCGCGCTATTTCAAGATCTCTCCAGGCTATCTTCGAATCGCTCTCCGCTTTACGGAAGAAAGATGGAGTAGTGGCCAGGTAATCGTTCCAACTTCCGGATGCTATTTGGAATCGGTTCCAGTTATAGTCCGCCTTGACCAGCGCAGACTCCGCGAGCGCCAGATTGGACTGGGCCTGAGCCGCAGCAATGCTGGCATTCTGGTTAAGGGTATCCAACGCTTGTTTGGCGTTTAGGACAGATAATTGATCCACCGCTACCGCGGCCTTCAACTGCTCGGGATTCCCCTGGACCGCCAGCACATCCCCTTTATGTACCTTGTCGCCGATTTTCACGTTGAGTTTGGAAATTGGACCGCTGGTGCCGAAGCCCAAATTAATTTCATCGCGTGCAATCAAAGTGCCAGTGCCCCTGGCATAAAGGGTGATGTCTCCCAACTGCGCCTTTGCAGTTCGGCTGTTTTGAGACGCCAATTTTGCGGCATTCGCCGCCTGGGCCGGGGCATATACCATTTTGTAATAGGCGAGCCCAGACGCGCTCAAAACAATGATGACGCCCAATGCAATGAGGTAATGTTTCTTGGTTAGTTTAGAAAACAAGTTGGTCAATTTAGAAAACATAATCGTTCTCCTTGGCCGAGGCGCAATCTCAGCCTGGTCAGATAAAAAGGCAGGCGAATAAGCGGAGTCTTTTTACGATATCTTCTCAATATTTCGAGGGCTTTAGACTTCCGAAGTTCGAGCCTTCGGAAGTCTGAAGATACACTTTCTCATAGTTCACGTAATACCTGCGCGATTTCCATTCGGGCCAATCGGCGGTTCGCGAATATCGTTGCCAATGCCATTCCCAAAAAGGTGAGGATAAGCAGGGCAAACAATGTTCCCCACGGAATGCTCATCCCGGCCGGAGGGATCGTAAAGAGCACAATCAGTAAGGATATAAATACTGATCCCAGTATCAGGCCGATGACGCTCCCGATCAGCACACTTAGCATCCCCACAATCAGCGACTCGGACCACAAGACGCGCCCAACTTGGGTTATCGAGCCTCCTATCGCGCGCATCGCGCCAAACTCTTTTGCTCTCTCGTATATCATCGAGAGCAGGAAAATGGCCAGGCCTAGGGAGATAATGATGATGCTGTATGCCTGTTCGATTCTCCCGAGACCTTGCAGATTCACACTGGTCATTGAATTGCCCAATGCGAGAATAGCGGTATAAATATCCTCCGTTGTCATGGGTACTTGCGCACCCAGGGTGGATTGGATACGGAGGGCAACGTCATGTGGCGAGGTGGATGTTCGGATCAGGAAATAACTGATCTTGTCGTTGCGCGTGACGCTTTGCATATAGGGCAGGTTCATCACCAGGAAACTGTCACTCGCTGCCGTAGGGAAGAAACGGATGATCCCAACAGCTTGCAGGCGTGTTTCAACCGTTGGGCCGCCTGCGGCCGCAGTGCGCGCCAGATGGATGATGACCGTATCGCCGACTGCAATGGAATAGGCGTCGGCAATCTGCTGGCTGACCAGCACACCATTAGGTACGTTTGCCAGGTCGTGCATGGCCTGGGCGGCGCTCCCGCTCGCGAAGGAACTATCAGCAGACCCGGTAGACAGGAGATATGATCGCGGGTCAATTCCAAAAACCGTCTGCAGGTTGGAACCAACATAGGCCTGTGCGCTTATA
>JAKBYW010000008.1:0-16325 GCA_021840275.1 Chloroflexota bacterium
CAAGCGATAGCGCGTCCAGTCGCCGTTGGTTTCGGCCAATCCGCTGGCGGCGACGATTACATTCGGATCATTGACTTTGACATTTACATCGTAATCCGCTGCATCGTAGACAAGATGCTCGCCAAACGCCCACGGGTCATGAAGCACCCATCCGCCGATATATGGCACGATGAATGGATACCAATCTGTAAGATTGATTTGATAACCGAGATAGCCGAACGTGCCTTCGTAACTTTTTGGCGGAAGTGTCAGGTTGTAGTTCAAGGTAAATGTCGTGATAGTTCCTGGCTGAAGCGGCTGGGCGAGATTGATCGTCAGGCGCTGACCATTGAGACTGTAATTCGTGACCGCCGCGCCGTCCTGCTTGAGCACATTCAAGCTAAAACAATTGCTCCAGAGGTTTGGTTCAACCGCCAAAATGACATTCGAAAGACTCTGGCCGGTTGTGTTTGAATAAACAATGGTCTCATCCACGCCAGCGCTGTGACCGGCATAATCGAGCGTAACGTAGAACGTATATTGAGTCCGCACATTGGCGGGGACAGGTGTGGCGGGGGGGATAGTCGGTGCAGGGGTAAATGTATTGGTCGGGAGTGAAGTCGCGGTCGGTGTATCCGTCGAAACGGGTGTATCTGTCGGCGGAAAGGTTGCTGATGGAATCAACGTATCAGTGGCAGGCGCGGGCTGAAAAGGCGTCGGCGTTGGCGAAGCATTGGGATTGGCGGTGACCAGCACAAAGTCCGGATTGGGAAGCGAAGAAACAGGTGCAGGATGAAAAGGTGCACACGAGGAAATCGTCCAAACCAGGAGTAAACAAAACAGCCAAATTTTTCTAGTCATTAGTAGGAGTTCTGGAAGTATTGTTTGATCAAATCAGAAAAATCAACCTGTGTGTGGAGTCGCAAAATGCGGAAGAAATCTGCAGAGGTTGCGATCTTGCCATTCTCTTCCACAAGATAATCATGAAGGAAGGTAAAGAAAACTTGATCGCCAATGCGCGCCCGTAGGTCGTCGAGGAAATGCGCGCCGTGCAAATAAACAGTATTTGTATACGGGATAAATCCTCCAGCATCGTAAATGCTGATATCCACCCACGGCAAAGATTCCGTGCCACCCACGCGTGGATACCAATAAGACCACCACCAGGAAACTGAGTTTGGATAAGCCGTTTCATAAAAAATGTGCTCGCTATATGCGGCAAAGGCTTCATCAAGCCATGGCTGCAGAGCCTGATCGTCAGCCACCTGCTCAAACCACCATTGATGCGCAGTTTCGTGGACGGAAACCGTTGTCAGTAGATTCTGTACAGTTCCATCGTAGAGGTTGTAAGCGCCACGTGACATAAAAAATAAGCCGGAGAATTCCATACCATCATTGAAGTCTCCCATTACTATGGAAAGCGTTTTGTGTGGATAGGGTGTACCAAAACGTTGGGAATATACCTGCAGGGCCTGAGCAGAAGCCATCAATGTGGCCTTGCCGGGAATATCGTTAAGTGGGAAATAGTAACTAGATACAATAATATCACCTTCCTGAACACTAGCTACTTTGTAATCCGTGCTGGCAGAAAGAACGAACGTGCGTCCCGCAGTGAGCGTATAACTTATCCAGTCTCCGTTTTGACTTGGGGCACCGCTGGATGCAATAATCGGACTCACTGTCGGGTCAGCAGACTTTACATTAACCACGAAATCTGACGCTTCATAGACCAGATGCTCGCCGTAATACCCTGGTTGATGTAAAACCCAATTATTGTTGATGAACGGAACAACGAAGGGATACCAGTCTGTCAGGTTCATCTGTAACTGACTGTATCCAAAAATCTGTGGTCGGACACCATGCGCCTGTTGAAGCAGAGGGAGGGCAAGGCTATATTGGATTTGAATCTTCGCGACAGATTCAGGAGCAAGAGGCGAAGTCAAGTCAAACGAGAGTTTTTGTCCATCGAGTGTGTAATTAATAATTGGCACACCGTTAACAACGAGACCTTTTAGCGCAAAGCAGTTTTGCCAGAGATTTGGTTCAACCGCCAGCAGAAGATCGTTGAGAGGCTGTCCGGTGTGATTCGGGTAAATGATTGTTTCACCCACGCTGACAGCTTTCGCGGCGTAATCGAGCACAACATTCATTTGATATTGCGCGCGTGGCGGCGCGGGAACGAGCGTCGCGGTGGCAATTGGCGCGGGCGTGGATGTCAGCAGGACAGCCGTTTGAGTTGAAGCAGGATTTGTCGAGGTGGGAAGTGCGGTTGAGGTCGAACAGGAAGCGAGAGAAACTACAAGTAATGCGTACAGCGCGATGCGGAGAAAGGAGGATGAATGTCGGAACATGAACGATATTGTAAACGAAAACCCTCCCGCAAAACAGCGGGAGGGCGTACTGATTGTTATCCGCCGAGCACTTTTTTGACGGCGGCAAGTCCCATATCCATGCCCATTTTAAGTTGCGGAACGACCATGCCTTCCGTACCGGGCATGACGACGGTATCCATCGAAATGTTTAACCTGGTTCCAGCGCCCTCCTGTTCAAGTGTGTAAGTGCTGGTCACATCTGATGCGGGCGGCGCGGCGATGGTCTTGATGGCAAAGGTCTTATTGGGTTCAAGCGCCACGATTTCATTGACGGTATTGAACTCACGATTCCCATATTTGGACTTGATGGTATATCTTGTGCCGACTGCAACTTTCCCGTCGACGGCTACATCTGTAATGGCATCACTTAAGGCTTTGCTGTTTCCAAGATTGGTGAGGAACTCAAAGACCTGTTCAACCGGTTTGTTGATGCTGATACCGGTTTCAATTTTTGCCATAGTGCATCTCCTTTTCCTATAAAGATGATTGTAGCCGTTTCCACAAAAACGCTAATAGGAAAAAGGTCGTGGCTGTCAGTACGATGGCGGAACCGGAAACGATGTTGAGATAATAGCTAACGTACAAACCAATAATGGATGAAAGCGCGCCGAGCAATGCAGATACAGCCATCATCGGCGCAAGGCGGCGAGTGAGCAGGTAGGCTGTCGCGGCGGGAGTAACGAGCATGGCGGCCGCCAGTCCAACGCCGACGGTTTGAAGCGAGACGACGACTGTTAACGCCAACAAAACGAGCATAAGATTTCGCAAGAGTTCTGCGGGCAGGCGTAACGTAGCGGCCAGGACCGGGTCGAAGGAAATGATGAGGAATGGTTTGTAGAGCAGGAAAACTGTCAGCAGAACCAAAAGCCCAAGACCGGCAGTCAGCCACAAGTCGAGGGATGAAACGCCGAGCACGTTTCCGAACAAAATATGACTCAAGTCCACAGCGTACGTCTGGATCGTGCTGATCAATGCCACACCGAGCGCAAGAGCGGCTGCGAATAGAATCCCGATGGCGGTATCTTCCTTGATCGTGCCCTGTCTGGAAAAATATCCGATGCTTAAGGCAATGATGATGGCCGCGACCAGCGCACCGACCAGCAGATTCCCATTTAGAAGATAGGCGATTGCTATGCCCGGCAAAATGGCGTGCGCCATCGCGTCGCCGAGAAAAGCCATGCCGCGCAGGACAACATAAGTGCCCATGACCGCACATAAAACGCCGACGATGATAGACGCGAGAAGTCCGCGTTGCATAAATTCGTAAGTAAGAGGCTGGAGGATGAAAGACATTTGATTTTCGATTTTAGATTTACGATTTACGATTGGGAAGGCGGGCGCGTAAAGTTTTTGTGGAGGCGACCGTCATGGCAAGGATTTCGTTCGTTTCCTTCATTAACTCTGAAATTTCGTCGTGCGAAAGATTTTTGGTTTCCAAAAGAAGTTCAAGCCAGTAAATGGTCTCATCACTTTCTTCCTCAACGATTTTGAGTTTGACGATCATATCAGCGGTAGATTTTGCGCGGCAGGCCGCTCGATAATTTGCGCCAACCAAAGTTGCAGAGCGGATGATTTGTTTTGCGATCACATCAGCGGCTCGCGTATGAGGAAGTGTCTCCGTTAATTGAATCACGCGCAGGGCCAATTTCTTTGTTCTGTCTTTAAAAATTTTCTCATCCATACTGTCCTGCCTCTTCAATCACAAATCGTCAATCTGAAATCGTCAATTGCTCTCCGGTGGGCAACAATCATCCACCACAGCAGTGCCATCCGGCAGGACCAATAATTGCCGACCAAAAGCTTTGGCGAGGTTTTCCTGTTTCATCACTTCACTGGGTTTTCCAAAGGCGATCAAACGATGATTGAGCAACAACATATAGTCAAAGCGGGATGCGGCGAGGTTCAGATCGTGGGTTGAGATCATGGCCGTGACTTGCGTCTCGCGCAGATCGTCCAGTAATTTCAAAGTAGCTTCCTGTGTCGGCGCATCGACTCCTGTGAACGGCTCATCCATCAGGAGGATATGCGGCTCTTGAGCCAGTGCCCGCGCCAGAAAGACGCGTTGCTGCTGCCCGCCGGACAGGTCGCTGATGGAACGGGTTGAGAAATCAGCCATGCTCATTTGCGCGAGACTTTTCTCGACGATCTGTTTATCGGTCTTCGAGGCGCCTTTGAACCAGCCCTGATAATCAAAGCGTCCCATCATGACCACGTCGCTGACTGTGACCGGAAAGCGCCAATCCACTTCTTCGCGCTGAGGCACATAAGCCACGCAATCTTTGTGATGATTCAACGGCAGGCCGTGAATCAGGATGCGGCCTTTTTGTACGGGTAAAAGTCCGACTAGCGCTTTGAACAACGTGGACTTTCCCGCGCCGTTCGGTCCGACCACGGCTACGCGCGCGCCGTGCGCGACGCTGAACGTGAGATCATGCAGAATAGTTTTGTCGCCGTAACCAATGTCGACGGATTCAATTTCCAAACGATGGGGAGTGTGAGTCATGTGACACTTTCGTCATTGCGAGAAAGGAGTTCTTCCTGACGAAGCAATCTCTATAATGGAATCAGGGATTGCTTTGCAAAAAGCGCTCGCAATGACATCATTTCAACGCGCCGACAATTTGTGTAACGTCATATTTCATCATCGAAATATAATCCGGCGCGGGACCATTTTTGGCGGATAAAGTTTCAAGATAAAGATCCGAAACAACCTTGGTTCCTGTTTCAGATGCGATCTGATCGGCCATGTTTGTATTCACGCCGACTTCCACAAAAATGGCAGGCGCCTTTGTGGCCTTGATCTGGTCAATCAACGCAGCCATCTGTTGAGCAGATGGCGACGCCTCAGTGCTAAGGCTGGGAATGATCGTCCCGATGATCTTGAAACCATAACGCGCAGCAAAATAACCAAATGCTTCGTGGTTGGTCACAAGCATACGTTTCTCTGGCGGAACTTGATTCACCTGTTCAGTGATCCATGTATCCAGCGACTTCAATTGCTTGATGTACGCGGCCGCATTGGCCTTATATACAGAAGCTCCAGCGGGATCGGCCTGAGTCAATCCATCGCGGATATTTTCAACATACTGGATGACATTATTTGGGTCGAGCCACAAATGCGGATCGCCCTCCGGGTGTCCGCCGGATGTAACGGGATGAGGCGTGAGGCCAGTAGATGCTATCACTTCCACGCGTTGCCCGCCGACACTATCCAGAGTCTTCTGCAACCAAGTTTCATACCCGACGCCGTTGGCGATCAACACCCGGCTTTGCGAGATGCGGGTTGTATCCTGGGGCGTGAGCTGATATTCGTGCGGGTCAACCCCGACCGGGATGAGGGATGCCACTTCGACGCGTTGACCGGCCACGTTTTGGGCAATGTCCGCTAAAAAGGTGGTGGTAGCTAAAACGCGCAAGCCGCCTGAAGCGCCGCCCTGAGCCGGTCGAAGGGTCGGGGTTTGAGGCGATGAACCCTCTGGCGAGGACAAGCAGGCCGCGAGTAATATCGCGGCCAGTAAGGTCAGGGCAGTGAGTCTAAATTTCATGAACGATACGTCAGCGTGTGATAGGTTACCGAGCCGATCAACAGCAGAACGATAACGCCGGTTGTGATCCGCGCGATGGGTTTGGTTTTGGGATCTTCAACGCCCGCGGCCTCGGCTTGTTTCTTTGCCTGATTCTGTTTGTTGTTGAACGACGCGCCAGCCGCGGTTGCGACAGGAATGGCTGCACAAAATACGCACATGATTTTCTCCTTTGGTTACTGAAAGCTTCTTTTCCGTTGTGTAACAATATAGTGACATCACTTCCCTGGAAAATTATACCCTCCAATTTTGGGCAATGATTGATTTGTTCAGCAGCAAGAATTAATTCCGCGTTAGAAAAATTCGGAATCTTCTTTATTCCACTATAATCGGCCACTCAGAGGAAACCATGAAAAGAATACCGCTTTCATTTGTCATTGTAGGGGCAGTCGTCATTCTGTTGTTTTCAATTCTCGCCATCTGGGGAATCCCATATTTCTTCCAATCGCCGCAAATCCAGAATGGGGGGCCAAGCGCCACACTTGGTTCACAAACGGTTCAGGCGCGTGTGACTCAAATTGTCGAAGAAGACCAGATCAATTTGAGCGGCAAGGATCAGCTTTATCAGGTCATGCAGGTTGAAATTCTGGAGGGCGATTATAAGGGCATGTCATTCCAGATCGATTATGGAAAACATCAGGTGCGCTCCGACAATTTCCGCTTCGCCGTCGGCGACCAGGTTTATGTGGAAGTCGATAAAACTCCCAGTGGCGAACTGCGCGCGTTCTACATAGATTATGTCCGCTCGCAACCGATGATGATTCTATTGGCGGCATTTATCCTTGCGATCCTGATCATGGGACGTTGGAAAGGTTTGGGAAGTCTCATCGCGCTGGGCATCAGCATGGTCATGATCGTGGGCTATGTGATTCCTCACATCCTTGCGGGCGAGGACCCGGTCAAAGTCAGTTTGATCGGCTCGGTAATCCTATTGGGAGTCACGCTTTATCTAACCTATGGCTGGAACCTGAAGACCCATGCTTCCGTGTTGAGCATGATGTTGTCTCTCCTGCTCACCGGAATGTTATCGCTTCTTTTCGTTTATCTTACGCGCCTGACGGGTTATGGAGACGAAAATACCCTTTTCCTGATGCAATCCTCAACAACCCAAATAGACCCTCGCGGATTATTGCTCGGCGGGATGATCATCGGCGCGCTGGGCGTGCTGGACGATTTGGTAACATCGCAATCTGCGGCGGTGGTCGAAATTCATGACGCCAATCCATCGCTCGGATTCCGGCGCACCTTCCAGAAGGCCATGCGCATCGGCCAGGACCATGTGGCGGCCACCGTTAATACGTTGGTTCTTGCCTACACCGGAGCCTCACTGCCGCTCCTGCTGATCTTCACCCTCGGCAATGGAAGCTTTACTTATTTCATCAACTCGGAATTTCTGGCTGAAGAGATCGTCCGCACGCTGGTCGGTTCGCTGGGACTGATCGCGGCTGTCCCGATTTCCACTTTTGCCGCGGCTGCATTAATTGTATATCAGGATAGATTGGGGGAATGGCGCGCTCTTTTAGGGCCTGAAACCGGAGACAGCGGATTGGAAGGCAGTCACCATCATTAGTTTATCGTTTGGGTGAACGAGTCAAAATGCCAAAAGGAGTTTCGGATTTTCAGAATATCATCAGGTGGGTAATTCTTTTATTTCTGTTTGCGGTGCTGGTTTTGCCGGGACAAATTGTCCGCGCCGATCCGCCCGATATGTACACATAAAATCAATCCATCCTGCTTGAGCCGGATGGACTTCACATTGATTGGAAAATCGCCCCGGGTCCCGTCATCGCCGACTCAACATGGCAGGCGGCTGATCTCGATCATAACGGTTCCATCAGCCCACGGGAAGCACAGGCCTGGGTTTCGCCCTTCATTGCCGATTTCTCGGTTGCCATTGACGCTCTAAATTATCTGAAAGCCGTATAGAGTATAATTTGCTGATTGTTACTCCAGCATACAGGGCAACAGATCATAGCGGAACATTGTCTCCTGCAATGGTGTTTACGGCAACCGCAAGTGATACCCCAAGCCGGGCCAGAAATCTAGGCGCAGAGGCATGCCGAGAACCAGTTTTGCCCCATAATTCGAAACGCTTCTCTGAAAATGGGCGAAAGGTGCGTATTAAGTGTTCCAGGCGACTCTGGTTGACGGCCCTGCTGGTCATCACCATCGCCGCGTTCACCCGGCGAGCCTACACATGCGTCACTCCATACGGGTGTAGGTAGCCGTGAAAGTTGAGGCTGTTCATGCCTGATCCACCGACCGGGACGGTCACCTTCCTTTTCACGGACGTTGAGGGCAGCACGAAACTCTGGGAGCAACATCCCGAGGCGATGAAGCCCGCGCTCGCGCACCACGATGCGATCCTTCGCGCGTCTGTCGAATCGCATCACGGCTACGTTGTCAAAATGCGCGGCGATGGCATCCACGCGGCGTTCGCCACCGCGTCTGACGCGCTTGATGCGGCCCTTGCCGCGCAACGCATTCTGCAGTCGAAAGCGTGGGGCGAAACGGGCGCACTCCGCGTTCGTTGTGCGCTCCACACGGGTGCGGTTGAAGAACGCGACGGCGACTACTTTGGTTCGCCGGTCAATCGTGCCGCGCGCCTTTTGGCCACCGGTCACGGCGGCCAGGTCCTGCTTTCGCTCGCGACTCAGGAGTTGGTGCGGGATGGTCTCCCGCCAGGAGTTGGTCTGTGCGATTTGGGAACTCATCGGTTGAATGACCTGGTGCAGCCGGAGCACATCTTCCAACTCGTTGCGCCGGACTTGCCTGCCGGTTTTCCGCCGCTCACCACACTCGACTCCCGGCTCAACAATTTGCCGGTGCAGCCAACGCCACTGATCGGTCGCGAGAAACAAGTCGCGGTAGTCCAGGCGATGCTGCGGCGCGATGATGTGCGTCTAGTGACACTCACGGGACCGGGCGGCACGGGCAAGACACGCCTGGGCTTGCAGGTCGCCGCCGACCTGTCTGACGACTTTGAACATGGGGTCTACTTTGTCAACCTGGCTCCGATCAGCGATCCGAGCCTGGTTGCCTCGACGATTGCGCAGACAGTGAAGGTTCGTGAAACCGGTGGTCAGTCGCTCATCGCCAGCCTGAAGGACTATCTGTGTGAGAAGCAGATGCTGCTGCTGCTCGACAACTTCGAGCAGGTGGTCGCGGCAGCGCCCTCCGTCGCCAACCTCTTGGCAGCGTGCCCCCGCTTGAAAATGCTGCTGACGAGTCGGGAAACGCTGCATCTGCGCGGCGAACACGAGTACCCCGTGCCGCCGTTGGCGTTACCTGACCCCAAGCGACTGTCTGAAATGAGACCCGACCTCGCACCCACTCTTCTGCCACATTATTCTGCCGTGGCATTGTTCAGCCAGCGTGCCCAGGCCGTAAAACCGGATTTCCGAATCACCGACCGGAATGCGGCAGTGGTGGCGGAGATTTGTGTGCGCGTGGACGGACTACCGCTGGCGATTGAACTGGCGGCAGCGCGCTGCAAGATGCTCTCTCCGCAAGCGATCCTATCGCGCCTGAGTTCCCGCCTGGCATTACTGACGGGCGGCGCACATGATTTGCCGGGACGGCAGCAGACGCTGCGTGATGCGATTGCGTGGAGTTATGACCTGTTAGATGCGCGCGAAAAGACTTTATTCGCACGGCTGGCTGTGTTTGCGGGAGGATGCACGTTGGAAGCAGCGGAGTCCGTGTGCCACAGCCCTGAACTTGAGATAGACATCCTGGATGGGCTGACCTCGCTGGTGAACAAGAGTCTGTTGCGGCAGATAGAAGGAACGGGCGACGAGCCTCGGTTCACGATGCTGGAGACGATCCGTGAATATGCTTTGGAGTGCCTGGGCGAAAGCGGAGAGACGGAATCATTGCGATGCAAGCACGCGGAGTATCATCTGGTGCTCGCAGAGAAAGCCGAGCCAGAATTGGCGGGGCGGCAACAGGTAGCGTGGTTGGATCGGCTTGAAGGCGAGCATGATAATCTGCGCGC
Organism: Chloroflexota bacterium; assembly: GCA_021840275.1. GTDB lineage: Bacteria > Chloroflexota > Anaerolineae > Anaerolineales > Villigracilaceae > Fen-1038. The sequence continues at coordinate 9,933 of JAKBYW010000008.1, forward strand.
GGCGTTGGGCTGGGCCATTGAACACTGCGAGGGCAGTTGGGCACTGCGGCTGGGCGGCGCACTGGGGCAGTTTTGGTTCATGCGCAGTTACTTCAGCGAAGGGCGCTGGTGGCTGGCAAAGGCACTGGATATTGTGCAGAGCGGCTCATCTTCGGCATCCGCGCGAGCCAAGGCGCTCAATTGGGCAGGCTACCTTGCCTACCGTCAGACTGACTTGGCGTCGGCGCGCTCGGTCTTTGAGGAAGGCCTGACGCTCGCGCGAGGTGCAGGAGAGAAGCAGGTCGCCGCACATGCGCTAAACGGTCTGGGGAATGTGGGCTGGACTCAAGGCAACCTTGCGGCGGCGCGTTCATTCTACGAAGAGAGCTTGGCGCTGCGCCGGGAAGTGGCAGACAAATGGGGCATCAGCATTTCGCTCAGCAATCTGGGGAATGTGGCTTGGGGCCAGAGTGATTATACGGCGGCGCGCGCGTACTATGAGGAGGGCCTGGCTATTGGCCGCGAGTTGGGCGACAGGCAGGGAATCGCATGGACACTCAATGTTTTGGGCGGGCTGGCTCTGACTCAAGGTGACTGCGCCGCGGCGCGTTCCTTTCTGGAGGAAAGCTTGGCGATACAGCGGGAGGTGGGAGACAAGTCAGGTAGTGCTGAATCGCTCAACAACTTGGGGATGTTGGCGCGGAACCAAGGTGATCACGAACAGGCAGCAGCCCTCTCTCGTGAGAGCCTGGCCCTCTATCGAGAAATCGGTGACAAAGGAGGCAGTGCTGAGGCGCTCAAAAACATGGGACTTGCTGCGTGTGGGCAGGGCGACTATGCGGCTGCGCGTTCATTCTTTGAGGAAGCCATATCGCTTGGGCGGGAAGCGGGCCATCAGCCCGCCGTCGCTGCCTCGCTGGACGGCTTGGGGGTTGTGGCCTATGAACAAGGAGACTATGCAGCCGCTCGCACGCGGCATGTGGAAAGCTTGGTCATATGGTGGGAGGTGGGCTACAAACCTGCCATCGCCTCGTGTCTAGAGGGACTGGCGCGCGTAGCATGTGCACAAGACCATCCAGAGCGGGCGGCGCAGCTGCTCGGAGCAGCAGAGGCATTGCGCGAAGCCATCGGTGTTCCGCTGCCACCTGCCGACCGAGCGCAGCACGGACGCCACCGTGAGCGGGGACGCGCCAAACTGGGCGAAGAAATGTTTGCAGCCGCATGGACAGAGGGGCGCGCGATGACGCTGGAACAAGCTGTCGCGTACGCGTTGGAGGAAAAATGATGGCCACTGCCAGCACATCAAACCTCAAATTGGGGAACGGCTCTCGCGTGGCAGTGGTCGGCGCTGGACCGGCCGGTTCCTTTTTCAGTTACTTCCTGCTCGATATGGCGCAGCGGGCTGGCACGGACATCCAGGTGGATATCTACGAGCCGCACGACTTTGATCAGCCTGGTCCCATCGGCTGCAATATGTGTGGCGGGATCGTCTCCGAGTCACTGGTGCAAATGCTCGCCACTGAAGGTATCAACTTGCCGCTGCAAGTTGTCGAAAGAGGAATTGATTCCTACGTTCTGCACATGCCGGAAGGGAGTGTCCGTATCGAGACACCGCTCCACGAGAAACGGATTGCGGCCGTGCATCGCGGCGCAGGTCCACGCGGTGTACAGGAAATCAAGTGGCGCAGTTTCGATGGATATCTGCTTGAACTGGCGCTGAACAAAGGCGCGCGGCGTGTGCGCGGACGGGTGGACGATGTCGCTTTGAAGGATGATCGGGTGTGGGTCAAGATTCAGGGCGGCGAGTTTCAGGCGTACGATCTACTCGCCGTCGCAACGGGGAAAAATACGTCGGCGCTCAAAATCTTCGAACGATTGAATCTTGGGTATAAGCCTCCCCGGACGACGAAAACCTATATCTGCGAAATCTTCCTGGGTGAAGAGGCGATCGCACAATACCTGGGCAGTTCAATGCATGTCTTTCTGCTGAACCTGCCTCGACTGGAATTTGCTGCGCTGATCCCCAAGGGCGATTATGCGACGATGTGCCTCCTGGGTCATGACATTGATCGGGAACTGGTACGGTCGTTTGTAGAGTCGCTTGAGGTTAAGCAGTGCTTGCCGCCCAATTGGCAGATGCCGGTCGATCTGTGTCACTGTTCTCCGCCCATCAATATTCGGGGCGCAGCCCAGCCTTTCACCGATCGAATGGTGTTCATTGGCGACTGTGGCGTAACGCGATTGTACAAGGACGGCATCGGTGCGGCCTATCGGACAGCCAAAGCCGCGGCGGTGACCGCGATCTTCGAGGGTATATCGGCGAAAGATTTTCATCGCCGCTATTGGCCCGTTTGCCGTCGAATCGCGATGGACAACGTAATCGGAAAATTTATTTTTGCGGTCTCGCGTCTGCAACAAAAACAAAGTCACGATCGTCGCGGCATTTTGCGCATGGTCGCCGACGAACAAAAACGAGCGAACGGACATCAACGCACCAGCATGAGCATGTTCATGTGGGATCTGTTTACCGGCAGTGCGCCGTATACCGACATCTTCCAGCGGACTCTGAATCCCTTCTTCTGGGGTCGCCTCATTTGGGCAGTCATTGCAGGTTCAGTTTCGGAACTGAAGCCGTTCAAGCAGGGCCAGGTCAAAGTGCAGAAGGTAATGGCTGCCGACAAATTGGGCAAAGCCTACCTTGATGGCGAAATCATTTGCCATCAAGGCGATGTCGATGATTGTATGTATGTCGTTCAAACCGGACAGGTGGAAGTGGTTCAAGAGAAAGATGGCAAGGAAGTTCGTCTGGCAGTACGGGGCAAAGGAGAGTTCTTCGGGGAAATGGCGATTGTTGAGCGCGAGGTTCGAATGGCTACGGTGCGCGCACTGGGCGAGGCCCACGTGCTCACGATTGATAAGAGAACTTTTCTCCGTAGAGTGCACGAGGATCCATCCCTGGCCTATCGGATTGTGCAAAGGATGTCGAATCGCATCCGGGAATTAAGTGCTGAACTGATTCGGGTGAAAACTGGAAACGGGTAAGGCCTTGTGGTAATAGGTCGAGAAGTGTCAGGAACAATTGGTCGAGCGGCCTTGTCGCCTTGGCACCTGCAAGTAATCGGCAGAATGGGGCGGAGAGAAAAGCATTCATCGGAAAGCGATTTAGGGCAAATGCCGCCAAACACTGCATCACCCGACTGGCGCTTTGCGCCGTCAATTCCGGCGAGTCTTGCCCGTAAGCGTTCTGGTTTGCGACCGAGTCTTCCCAGACCTGCGCCAGCGGGTGATGCTGGCCGTTCGGCATCGTCAAGCGTAAACGTAAATCCGCACACCATTCACCGCTTGAACTTATTTCTATCTTTACAGACGCAAAACTACCTAAACCTGTGACCGATGTTCTTCGGGAAAGAGTGATAAAAAAACTTGGTGGCTTGGCGTTAAGGGTTTTCGAGGAACTTGCTTTCGAAATTTAAGGGAGCAACTTGGGTTCGCTACGAAAATTCTATCGTACAATCCTGTCATGCCTTTGCTGTGGGTCTCTTTGGCTTTTCTAATCGGGATTGCTCTAAGCGGCATGTTTCGACTCCCGCTGATTATTTGGGTGTTGGCAACTTTAATTCCAGCTATTGTGATCTGGGGCATCTCAAAAAGATTTGCCAACCTCAAATCGTCCACAGTATGGATCATCATTGCGACGCTGGCCGCGCTCCTGCTTGGCGCCGGGCGTTACCAACTTACCATCCACAAGTTAACTCCATCCGACGCAGCCTGGTTCAACGATCGCAAATACGATATCCTGGTTACAGGCTGGATCGTCGAACCGCCCGATGATCGCGATACCTATACCAATCTTCGCATCCGCGTCCAACAGATTGACACTGGCCAGGACACCTTCGATGTGGGTGGTCTGCTTCTCGTGCATGTCCCGCCGGATCAAATTTATCATTATGGCGACATCCTGCGCCTGCGCGGCAAACTTCAGACTCCGCCCGTCAACGAAGATTTTTCCTATCGTGATTATCTTGCCCGCCAGGGGATTCTCTCTTACATGCCCAATGCCGAAGCGACTCTTCTTCCAGGCCAAGGCGGGAATCCGATTGTCGCCGCCATCTATGCCGTCAAGGAAAAATCGCTCGAAAACGTTTATCGCCTTTTCCCTGATCCCGAAGCCTCGCTTCTGGCTGGCATCCTGCTCGGCGTGGACAATGGCTTGTCCGCGCCTTTGCAACAGGCTTTCAAAAATACCGGCACAGCGCACATTATCGCCATCTCCGGTTTCAACATATCCATCATCGCCGGAATCTTCGTCATGCTGTTCAGCCGCTTTCTCGGAGCGCGGCGCGGTGCAGTTGTGGCTATCCTGGGCATCGCTTTTTATACTTTTCTGGTCGGCGCGTCTGCGGCCGTCGTGCGCGCCGCGATCATGGGAACGCTCTCGCTATTTGCCATGCAGGTTGGCCGCCGTCAACAGGGACTCAACACCCTGGCTTTTGTTGCAGCGTTGATGGCGCTTTGGAATCCATTCATGATCTGGGATGTCGGTTTTCAGCTTTCATTCTTCGCAACGCTTGGCCTTGTCCTTTATGGCGAACCCTTCCAACAAACCGCCGAAAGATTTATCATACGTTTCACTTCACCCAAAACAGCCGAGTATCTTGTACAACCCATCTCTGAATTTGTACTGCTGACCTTCGCCGCACAACTAACAACCATTCCAATCATGGCCTATCAATTCAAACAAATCTCGCTGGTCTCATTCATCGCCAATCCTTTCATCCTTCCCGCGCAGCCTGCCGTGATGATCGTCGGTGGGTTGGCCGTCATGTCCAGCCTGATCTTTTCACCGCTCGGACAATTCCTGGCATGGATCTCCTGGCCGCTGACCGCATACACAATCCGCATGGTTGAACTCTTTGACAGTGTGCCTCACGGCGTCATTACTTTGGGGAGTTTTTCCCTGGCCTTTGTGTTTATTTTTTACGCAGCGCTTCTTACTGTGACGTTTGCCGGCTCCCGTTTACAAGATCTTTTCCTGTCCCTGCGCGAAAGATTTCGTTACCTTTCCGCCGCGACGATCTTTACTGCCCTGTTCATTTGCGCTCTGCTCATCTGGCGGGCCGTCCTCACCGGGCCGGACGGTAAACTGCACCTCACCTTCCTTAATGTTGGCTCTGCGGACGCGGTCTTGATCGAAACGCCAGCGGGGAGACATGTCCTCATTAACGGCGGCCCATCCCTGTCGTCCCTATCCGACGCGCTGGGACGCAGAGTCTCGCCTATCGACCGTAGTCTCGAATGGTTAATCGTCGCATCCACCAATGACAACCAACTCGCATCCTTGGCGCGTGTGCTTGACCGCTATCCGCCCAAAAATGTTTTGTGGAGCGGAAACCAACAGGCTTCGTTCTCTTCACGCGATCTGGATAAATGGCTGACCGATCATTCCATTCCGGTCACGCAGGCCGCACAAGGCCAGGCGCTCGATCTCGGCCAGGGAGCGACGCTCAAAGTTCTTTCCGTTTCACCGCTCGGCGCGACCCTGCTGATCGAATGGAATAGTTTCCGCGCCCTGCTTCCGATTGGAGAAAATTTTGACACGCTCGATCAACTGGAATATGGAAATGCCGTTGGCCCCATAACGGTGTTGTCTTTGTCTCAGAGCGGTTATGCTCCGCTATCCCCCGTGGATTGGATCGACAACCTGAACCCACAAATGACTGTGCTCAGTGTTGCCGCAGACGACAAAGATGGCTTGCCCAATCAAGAAACCCTCGATGCGCTGGCGGGACATTCCCTGCTTCGCACTGACCAGAACGGCTGGATAGAAATCACAACCGATGGCCAAGAGATGTGGGTACAAGCAGAAAAAAGCGAACAAAAAAAGGTTCCATCAGCGTTGGAACCTTGATGCTCCAATTACCATCCTGCCTACGGCTGCCGCGTCAGACAACGATCACGAACGGGCTGGACGCAATGGTCAGCGCTGGTTTCGATCCCTCGGCGCTTCGCACGTCGACCTTGTGCCGGTCACCGATAAACAAAGGCGTCCGCCGCTCGTCTGATTGTTTTATTGGTAGAATCGGGAGAATGTTAAAAAGGATCTGGAAATTCATCTGTAAGTTGCTGCTTGCTTCCGTCGCGGTTGGTTTGCTTGTTTTCTTCCTGCCGCGCTTGATCACCACTATTTATAGCTGGACACGCATCTACTCGCTGGATACCGCCCCGACCGAAGGCGTTGCCATCGTTTTCGGGGCGGGTCTGACGCGTGACGGCTATCCGACTGCCATTTTGCGTGACCGCGTTGATACTGCCGCGCAACTTTATTTCGCAGGCAAGGTCCAAAAATTATTGATGAGCGGCGACAATAGTTATGTGAACTACAACGAACCCGGCGCCATGCGCGATTACGCCATC
>JAKBYW010000335.1:0-3525 GCA_021840275.1 Chloroflexota bacterium
AATCATTCCAAGAATATCCCCGCAATTCAAACGCCTGTGGACGGATTGTATTTTGCATCCATGAGCCAGGTCTATCCATGGGACAGGGGTACGAACTTCGCCGTGGAAATCGGGCGCCGAGCGGCAGGAATGATGGTGGATTAAATAAGGACATCCGAAGCCCCACGCTTCGAATGTCCTAGGGAGGAGAAGAATATGAAGGTTTACTTGCGCTTCATACTTTCATTCTACATTCCCAAGATGACGCCCTCATGAACAAACATCGGAGATTTATCCGATCATTTGCATATTGATAGGCACGCCGTTTGGCAATTATGGCGGCTCCACTCAGGCGTGCTTGTGCAAGGTGCAGACAAGACGAAGGTTCTCCTCGCTGAGCGAAGCGAGGACATCTCTTTGTACGAGAGCAATCGAAGCGTGTATGACAAGTGAAAGTCCTGCTGATTACAACTCACTCGATCTCTTTGCAATACGATCTTTGATCCTCGCCACGAACTCGGCTAGTGGAATATTATTCTGTTGTGAGCCGTCTCGCACACGCAGGGAAACTTGTCCGGCCTTCATTTCATTCTCGCCAACAACCAACATATACGGCACTTTCATCAACTGCGCAGAGCGGATTTTGGCGTTCATGCGCTGGGCGCTAATATCTGCGCTGACACGAATGCCCTGCTCGCGCAATTGCTGGACAATTTGATGTGCATATTCGTTCTGTCCGTCCGTAATCGGAATGATGCGCACCTGCTCCGGGCAAAGCCAAACCGGGAAGTTACCTGCGTAATGCTCGATCAGGAATCCGATCATGCGCTCATGCGTTGAAAGCGGCGCACGGTGTATACATAATGGCACTTCCTCATTGCCTTCCTTGTTCGTGAACTTCAAATCGAAGCGGGCGGGCTGGGCAAAATCCACTTGATTCGTCGCCAGCGTGAATTCCTTGCCGATCGCGCTCCAGATCTGGACATCGATCTTCGGACCGTAGAAAGCGGCTTCGTCCTCCACTTCCATAAAAGGCACATTGCCATTCGTCATGGCGCGGCGTACCATATCCTCCGTCTTGATCCACAGGCGCTCATTATCAACGTATTTCTTACCCAGTCCCGCCTTGCTGTGTAGCGACAAGCGCATGATATATTTCTCAATGCCGAACAATTTAAAATACTTGTGATACAGTGCGATCACACCCATGAATTCCTGCTCGAATTGTTCCTCGGCACAGTACAGGTGAGCATCGTTCATCTGCATTGAACGCACGCGCATCAGACCAAACAACTCGCCGGATTTTTCATAGCGGTAACACGTACCGTACTCCGCCAGGCGGATCGGCAAGTCGCGGTATGAGTGCGGCTTGGCACCGAAAATCTTGTGGTGCATCGGACAGTTCATCGGCTTGACGTAATACTTCACGCCTTCCAGTTCCATCGGCGGATACATGCTCTCGGCATAGTATGGCAGATGCCCCGATCTCAGAAACAAATCTTCCTTCGTCAGATTCGGAGTACGAACGCGCGAGTAACCGGCCTGGTCCTCCGTTTCTTTGGCCAGCTTCTCCAACTCCTCGATCATCACACCACCGTTCGGAAGCCAAAGCGGCAAGCCGGGGCCCACTTCCTCATCGAAGATAAAAATCTCCAATTCTTTGCCCAGCTTGCGATGATCGCGTTTCTTGGCCTCTTCCAACTGCCAGAGATAATCCTTGAGCTGTTGCTCTGATTCCCAGGCCGTGCCATAGATGCGCTGCAACATTTTATTCTTCTCATCGCCGCGCCAATACGCGCCCGCCACCGACATCAGTTTAACGGCGGTCGGTTTGATCTGGCGCGTGTTGTCCACGTGCGGCCCCCGGCACAGGTCCGTGAAAGTATCCTGCTGATAAATGGAAATTTCCGGTTTCTCTTTGAGCGGTTCGCCATATTCGTCGAGTCCGCCTTTTTCGAGTCCATCAATTAATTCAAGTTTGTACGGCTGGTCTGCAAAAATCTTGCGCGCCTCTTCCGCCGAAACGATTGTCTTCTTGAACTCGAATCCGCCCTGGATGATGCTGCGCATGCGCTTTTCGATTTTCTCCAAATCTTCAGGCGTCAGATTGCGCGGCAGATCAAAGTCATAATAAAAACCATTCTCGACTGGCGGGCCGATGGTAACCTTGCCATCCGGAAATATTTCCAACACAGCCTGCGCCATGATGTGCGCCGCCGAGTGACGGATTTTATAAAGCTGGGACTCTTCGTATTTTTCCTGAACTTGTTGTGCCATTTTCGCTTCCTTTCTTGGACCCCCGCCCTGCCTCCCCCAAATCCAAAATAGATTTGGGGGAGGTGCCGCTTTAGCGGCGGAGGGGGACAATAAAAAAAACTCTCGTCCGATAACGGGGCGAGAGTTTTGCTCACGCGGTTCCACCCGATTTATGTCTTACAACATATCTCATTGAGCCGATAACGGGGCTGGCCGTTTTCCTTACTTATTTGGGCGGAGCCATCCGCCCCTACATGTTCAGGTCAACGCTCGCGGGTGGTCTTCAGCGGTTGTTCTGGAACAAGCTCTCAATCTTCGGCTTGTTCTCCCTGTCAGAAACGGGAGCCGCTTACTCGTCCCGGTCGCTGCGTTTGAAATATTGCCGATATTATATGCTCGAATCAACAACTGTCAAGGAAGGAAAAGAAAGTCGGAAAGGGCACTTCCGGCTTTACCCGACATAGCGCTTATGGCGCTGGAGTGGACATCGTGGCGGGGACCCACTTAGCAAAGCTTGCCATGTGGCTCCACAGCGAGCCGTAAAAAGTTATGGCCCATAATACTGCGGTTCCAAGCAATAGCAGGATACCAATCCAGCGCACGATCTTATTGTCCCTGAACCACATGAGGAACGGAAAAACGCCCAGGCCGGAGAGTCCCGCCAGAAAAAAGCCGACCGCTGAAATCAAGGGTTCCTTGGTCAATTGCAGGGACCAGATGCGGAAGCCAACGATCAGCGCGTCGATGGCGGCGAAGAAAGCGTAAAGGCCGACGGGCACGAGACTCCAGCGCTGCCACAGTGCAAGGGCAGTGGCAAGAAAAACGACGCCAAACAGCGTGGTGGTGTCGCCATAGCCAACGTTATAGCTACCGGGCAGGGGCCAAGTGAACGAAATCTGCAAGCCGGTGATCAAGCTGACCAGGCCAGTGACAAAGAAGGCGGGCGCGTAGTGACGCTGGTCCTTCTCGTCAATGCCTTTCCAAAGGTAAAAAGCCAGTAAAACTGTGCCAGCGACCAGGTTGACCATGACGAGGGTGAGGAAATCAATGAACATGTTAGCTCCTTTTTGATTTTGGGTCAGCGATAGGAATAACTGACCGCTTCAATTAGGATAACACCAGTCCGAATTTTTGGTTAGACCTTTTTGTCACAAACGCGGGAGGAATTAAATAACCAAAAAAGCCCTTAATTAGGGGCTTTTCTTGTGGGCGGAATAGGGCTCGAACCTACGACCGCTGCTATGTCAAAGCAGTGCTCTAAGCAACTGAGCTATCCGCCCGTGAGACGCA
>JAKBYW010000336.1:0-3525 GCA_021840275.1 Chloroflexota bacterium
CGCAGTCGTCAGCCTGATGTTGGCAATTCCATCCGGCCATTGGATCCAAAAACGCCCTATTGGCAAAGCCGTCTTTTGGACATCAGTAATTTACCGCATCGGTTTCCTGTTCTGGATTCCGCTCCCATGGATGTTCAGCAACGCAGGACAAGTCTCGGCATTGATCATTCTGGCCCTGCTGATGGCAATCCCGCTTACGCCGCTGGCAGTCGGGTTCAACGCCCTCTTCGCTGCCGCGGTTCCAGACGAATATCGCGCGCACGTGGCGGGCATCCGTAACGTGGTGCTATCCGTTACTTTCATTCTCTCATCTCTGGTCAGCGGATACCTGCTGCAATTCATTTCCTTCCCTGTTGGATATCAAATTGTTTTCGGGATCGGATTTATTGGCGCGGCGATGAGCAGTGTGCATCTCTACTTTATACGCCCGCTGGCGCCAGACACGCGCCCGCTTCTTTTGGAACCGGAGCCGGTTCAGGGCGCCGAAAGAACAACGCAACGCTCGGGCTTTTTTTCCGCCATCCGCGCCGACATCTGGGCGACAGATTTCCGAAAAGTCCTGCTGGTCATGTTGGGATTCCATCTCTCCCAATACCTGGCTCTGCCTTTATTTCCGTTATATCAAGTCAATAACCTGAATCTTACCGATGAACAAATCGGAATCGGTTCAGCCTTGTTTTACCTGATCGTACTGATAGGCTCAACGCAACTTAGACGCGTTGTCCATAAGCTTGGGCACAAGAACGTCACTGCGCTGGGTGTGATCGGCATGGGGCTGTATCCGTTCCTGATGGCGCTTTCGCGGACAGCGTTGCACTTCTATGGCCTATCTGCCCTGGGTGGTCTTAGCTTTGCACTGGTGGGGGGCGCGTTCGCAAACTACATACTTGAACATATTCCAGCGCATGACCGGCCTGCGTATTTGGCATGGTACAACGTGATCCTCAACGCGTCCGTTTTGACCGGCTCGCTGGTCGGCCCGTTGATAGCGAGCGGAATTGGATTGATCCCGGCTTTGTTCGTTTTCGCCGCAGCGCGCACGCTGGCCGGGCTGGCGGTCTGGAAATGGGGTGGATAATTTACGAAAGCTGATTGTGTTAGAATGAATCTGTATGACTGAAGATGTTAAGATTGTCGCCACCAACCGCAAGGCCGGTTTTGAATATTTTTTGCTCGAGAAGTTTGAAGCGGGGTTGGCATTGCAGGGCAGCGAGATCAAGTCCATTCGCGCCGGGCAAATGAGCATCGTCGAAGCCTACGTGGACATTGCGGACGGGCGCAATGCCTGGCTGATCGAGTCGAACATCGCGCCTTATGCGCTGGCTAATCGCTTCAACCACGATCCCAAACGCAAGCGGCGCTTGCTTCTGCACAAGAAACAAATCCGCGAGATGTGGGAGGCCATAAAGCAAAAAGGGATGACGGTTGTCCCAACCAGGGTTTATTTGAAAGATGGACGCGCCAAAATCGAGATCGCATTGGCACGCGGCAAAAAAAACTTCGACAAACGCGCTGCAATCGCCAAGCGTGATATGGAGCGCGAACAGGATCGGGAAAGCCGGGTAAGGTAAGTCGTGCAAGTCTTTCTGTGGGAATAAACAATGAGTCAACCTTCTACGATCGGCAGTATCAATCTCCTCCCCGAAGAACGCAAACGCGAGATCTATTGCGGCCTCATCCCCAGGGAATTGATCGAGCGCTTCAACCTGTCTCGTACTTTTGTCGATTCTGAGGGGCGCTCGCTTATCCGCGCCAAATGGACACCGGGAAATCCATCCGCTGAGTTTTCTCTTTTCCACAAAGCTGCTTTCCCCGACCCCATCTTATACGGGCATCTGACCGACACCATAAACGGCCAGGTGCATGTTCTGCTTTATATCTTGAATGACCCCGATGCACCGCGCTTTGACGTGGACAAAATGCCGGATGGCCGCGCCACAAAATTCGGCACACTCTTCCGAAACCTTGAAGCCGAAAAAGCCGCCCTCGAAGCGGGACTCGCTCCGGGTCAGGTGCGACACGGCTTGCGACTCTTAAACCAGGCAGTGATCGCATTCGAGAATTTTGTCGAAAGCCTGGGCCACGAGATGTACTTCGTCGAGCCGTTGTATTATCACAACGCAGTCATATTCGAACGTTATGGTTTCGCCTACCAGCAGGGACGTAAATTGATGGAACGCATTCACACGGAATTTTCCGGGAACGGGAATCTGCTAAAACAACTTGACGACTCCGCATTTCGACGCAAGGAGGCGCAAAGCAGAATCCGCTTGCGGTCATGGGCCATCCATGATGGGATTCTTGGAGAGCCGTTCACGAATGTTACGATGTATAAGCGTGTGGGAAAATCAGCAGGCGTCAGCACGACCGCAAATGCAATCTGGTAAGCGGTGCTTATTGCAACGTAGAAAAAGACCGTGACCAAACATCGTCTTTTTCTACGGGCAGCGGGGGCGGGATTTGAACCTGCAAGCTTCGGGTAATAACAAGCAAAGCTGTTTTCATTTTACTCCTCCTACTTTCTCCCAAAATCGGCGGGGTTCTCGCCCCACAGTTCGGTGTCCCATTTCAAGACTCGGCAGGATCCCAAAACCTTCAGGGTCTGTTCTGCGCGCGCAATCAACTCAAATAACATGGCGTTTGTTGACAGACGCGCCAGTCTGGTGTTGCACCTCCCGGCCTTGACCCAGCTCATAGCTGTCTCGGAATCGGAATAGATCGGCCAATCCAGTTTATGCTTCGACAAATAATCCAGGGCGCGCAGGATGGCTAAAAATTCGCCGACATTATTTGTGCCGTTCGGATACGGCCCGGCGCGAAAGATTTGCTCGCCTGTTTTCGTGTTCACGCCGCGATATTCAAGCGGGCCCGGCGAACCGGAGCAGGCCGCGTCCACGCTGATGGATGGAAGAATGGGTTTGACCTTCGCCGCTTTCCATTTTCCAAGTGTGGATGGTCTGCCTTCATAATGAACATACGCACCCGCAAAAGCCGCCTCGGCTTCCTTGCGTGTCTCAAAAGATTTGTAACGCGCTCCCACGAATCCTTTGACCTGTGATTCGCACTCAGGCCACGAGGTGAAGATGCCGCGTTTGCGGCCTTTCCAAACAACGTAGAATTTTTGCTTTGACATGTTCCCGTTTTCACCACAAAGACACGAAGTCACAAAATTTTCTTGGTGGCTTCGTGCCTTTGCGACTTTGTGGTAAGACTTTCGGGCAAACCCAAAATTATTCCTTCTTCTCGCCCCAGCCGCTTTCTTCGACGGCCACAAAAATATCGGTGGCGGAGATCAAGCCGATCAACGCGCCGCTTTCATCGGCGACGGGCAGGTGATCCACCTTGTGTTCCTGCATCACCAGCGAACATTCCTTCAACGTCCATTCGGGTTTGGCCAGCACCAGCGGCCCAGACATAATGGCGCGCACGCTTGTTTCGGCGGGATTTAACTCGGCCACCAAAATCTTATCGCGGATATCGGAGCGGGTCACAATTCCATAAGATGGATTGTCGTCCGTGATATTC
>JAKBYW010000337.1:0-3516 GCA_021840275.1 Chloroflexota bacterium
TACCAATGAAAGCAAACAGGATCAGACGGGTTTGTTTTCGCTCGCGTTCAAGACGGGCGATGTGTTTCTTTGTGTGAAGCACGGGCTTTCCGTCCCGCGGGTTTGCCATGTTCGTACTCCTTGATGGAAATTCGGGGCATGGAAATCTTCCATGCCCCGCTGAGTGTTGCTGTTAGCGGCTCATGTCTTCCCAGCGCGCACCGGTGAAGGGCAGCAGGGCGATCTGGCGGGCCTGTTTGATGGCCCCGGCCAGCACGCGCTGGTGCTTGGCGCAAGTGCCGGTCTGGCGACGCGGGCGGATCTTGCCTTCATCGGTGACCAGGCGTTTGAGCATGTCCGCGTTTTTATAATCTATGGTGACGGTTTTGTCAGCGCAAAACTGACAGGTTTTCGGGCGTGAGAAGTAGCGGCGTTCGCCGCTTCTGCTTTCTGGTCCCGATGAGTTGTAATTTCTATCTTCAGCCATTCTTTACTCCATCTTATTTAGAAGGGGAACTCATCTTCATTGGCGGCAGGTTCATCCACGGATGTGGATTGTTCATCGTGGCCGTGGTTGGAGTCGCGGCGCTCCCCGAGCATCATCATTTCATTTGCGACGATCTCCACGCTGGTGTGTTTCTGGCCTTCCTTGTCATCCCAGTGGCGGGTTTGTAAGCGGCCTTCGATGTAAACCTGCTGGCCCTTGGTGAGATATTGTTTGCAGATCTCGGCCAGGTTGCCCCACGCCACAATGTTGAACCATTCGGTTTCGCTGTGGCGTTCACCGTCAGCGCTGGTCCATGAACGGCTTACGGCGGCGGTGAAAGTAGTTACCGGGCGGCCAGAGGGCGTATAACGCATTTCGGGGTCCTTGCCCAGATGGCCAATGATCATGACTTTGTTCAAGCCTCGGCTCATAGCTCTCTCCTTTGATCAGACCGAGATCAATTACAGGGTACTGCGTAAATATCTAAACCGGGATTTCAGTTTATGCCCAATTTCTGGCGTTTGAAAGTTTAGATTTTAATGCAAGAAGCAGTAATTATCCAACGAGGGTCAGCATGTGGCGCAGAACGGTTTCGGTGTAGCGAATGTTCTGCTCCAGTCCGCGGGCGGCTTGGGGGTCCAGCGACAGGTTGAACAGCACATAGTTGCCTTCGCGCTGTTTCCTGATCTGGTAAGCCATTTTGCGCTTGCCCCAGATATCCACCTTATCGACGCTGCCGCCAGATTCGGTCACCCAGCCTTTGAGGCGGTCGAGCACGCTGTTTAAAGCGGCCTCGTCCAGGTCGGTCTGGATAATACAAACTAATTCGTAATTACGCATGGGGATGCCTCCTTTCCATGGGATTGCTCTTGTTCAAGCTGTGAGCCTGCCAGGAGCGGAAGGAACGTTATTTATGAGACGCGCCTTTGTTGTGCAGGCTGATTGTACGCCAAGTTGCCGGATTTGGGGAGGGCAAAGCATATGTCATTGCGAGGAGCCGCGAGCCTTAGACGGCGAGTGTGGCGACGACACTTGCACCTGGCGCAAGTGCAGGTGAGCAATCTCCTCGCATTAGAAAGGGGATTGCTTCAGGCTTCGCTCGGTCTCGATACGGCGGTGGTTGAGTAGGCCGAAGGCCATATCGAAACCCGCCGCCTACTCGACCAACACTCGCTAATGACGGCTCACTCACCGGACGTAAATCGGGTTGCTGAAAATCCAGCCTCGTCTCAGCCCGAGGTAATTCCGATAAATTTCCAGCCGATAGACGCCCGCCTCGGTTGTGATATAGGTCAAGGCTTGTTGATTCACGGCTTTGCGGATTACTGCGCCATCTTTGAGCAATCTGATCTCGGCCGCGTGTGGCAGACGCGCCTGTAACGTGACGCCGCCCCGGGCCGGGATTTCGTCTCCCATAATGGCAGCCGCTTCACGTCCCTGGACAGTGAAGCGGAATCCGCGCGTCGAGCCGGGCAGGTCATATCCAACGAAGCAATGTCCGGCAGCCAGCGCCTCGTAAATCATTCGCTTGTCCGCGCTGACTTCGCCTGTCAAAGGCTTGGGGATAAAGACGTGCGTGTTGATGGCCTTGAAATGGAAATCGTAAGGATAGATGACGCGACTCAACGGCCCAAGGCGCAGACGGGAGGCATGCGCGTCCGAGCCGCCGATGGCGACCACGCGGTTGCCGCTGGTTAGTAATTCGTCCCATTTACGCAGCGTATTTGGAATCGGATGATGTGCAACCAGCGCGGGGAAGTAGGCATAGAAAGCGCCGTGAAGTTTTGTGGGCACGACGGTTTTGAGTTCGCTGAGCCCGTTCCAAAGCTCGATGCCGGTGTAGTTTTTGACGGCCCAATCCTCCCATGAAATATCTGTTTCGTTAAAAGTGGGTGCGGCTGGGTCGTTGGGATGGGCAAGGAAAGCAAGTCCGCCAGAATCCTTCACGGCATTGATTAGAGTTTGAGGATTACTGGCGTACATTGCCAGTTCCTGATTGGCTCCGAACGCAAGCAGATGATTTTTTTGCGGGTCGCGTGCCTGATCGTGGATTTCCTCGCCGATCAGCATTAATACCTTTTGCCGTCCGCTTGCAATATAACCTTCGAAGTCTTTTACCAGTACATTGTGGTCGGTGACGATGACCGCCTCGAGGCCGCATTTGAGCGCGGCCGTTGCGATGTCATGATGGCTGCCGCCGCCGTCGGAATAGCGGGTGTGCATGTGCAGATTAACGATAATTTCTTCCATGTAATACCTTGAAAGTGATTTCCTCTTGCCTTCAATGTATCTTCTTGAAAAGAAGGGGGGAAGTGTGGTGTTTTGTTGAAAAGATGACCATCCGTGTTGAAATTTGTTTCGTGATGGTTGCGGGCATTTATGTCCAACAAAGTTTGGTTGACGAGTTTCCTCGATAACAGGTATAATTTGCCCGCTAAATTCCAGGAGGCACACTCATGTTAAAGTTTTTGGATATCGCGCTGATTATAACCTCTGTAGGACTCGTCCTCAGTGTTATTCTGCAGAGCAAGGGCGCCGGTTTGGGCGGTCTGACTGGCGCGGATGCCAGTTCCGTATTTACTGCCCGCCGCGGGATCGAACGTGTCCTGTTTTGGGTCACGATTGTGTTGAGCGTTCTTTTCTTCGCTCTCGCAATCACCATTGTTATTCTGGGACGCTAGGTTTCTCCTCATAGAGAGGCCGCTTGTTCTTGCCTAAGAAGGCGGGAACTGGCACGCGGCCTTTCTTTATTTGAATCCATGAAAAGATTACGCTGGCAGATTTTAGTCGTCGTTGCGACTCTGGTGGTTGTGGCGCTGTTGTTGGTGAGTCAGCAACCGGTTCTGACGCCTACATCGCCAGAGCCTACCAGCGGCGGCGTCTATACCGAAGCATTGATCGGCTCCCTGGGCCGCCTCAACCCGCTTTTGGATTGGAACAACTCCGCTGACCGCGACGTGGATCGTTTGGTCTTCAGCGGACTCATCAAGTTTGATTCGCGCGGTTTGCCGCAGCCGGATCTGGCTGATGCATGGGGGACGACACCTGAC
>JAKBYW010000338.1:0-3510 GCA_021840275.1 Chloroflexota bacterium
CTCCTGCGCCTGCTTGCGCTCGGTGATGTCGCTGACGAAGCCCTCGTAATACAGGATGTTCCCGTTTGCATCCTTTACGGCGCGGGCGTCTTCCTGTATCCAGATGTGCGAGCCGTCCTTGCGCAAGTTCAGGCTGATAAATTCAGGCGCTCGCCCCTCTTCCATCATCAGCCGCTGGAATTTGTGGCGGTCGGCCGGGTCCACGTAATACTGCTGCTCGATGCTGGTAATGCTGCTGAGCATTTCTTCCGGGGAATCGAATCCGAAGATGCGCGCCATGACCGGGTTGACGCTCTGAAAGCGTCCTTGCGGCGTGGATTGATAAATGCCGACCGTTGCATTTTCGAAAATGGAATGGTAGTTTGCTTCGGCGGTGCGCAGGGCTTCTTCAGCCTGCTTGCGATTGGTGATATCGTGCGCAACCCACAGCGTGTTGTCTTCATCCAGGGCTGAGATGGTGGTTTGGAACCATGTGGTTCGGCCAGCGATGATAAGTTCATATTCGATCTGCGCTGTTTTCTTTGTGTCCAGTACCTGTTGCACAATCCCGCCAAAGAGGACAGCCTTTTCGGCGGGGAAAATATCCCGCAGATTCATACCAAGCAGTTCATCGGGCGGCTTAACCAGCAGGCCGGGATTGGTCGGGGCGATCTTGCGGTAAACTCCCTGCCGGTCGATGACCAGCACTGCATCATGCATGGAGGCGAACAGGGCGCGCAGTTCCGCTTCAGAATCCGCCAGTTCTTTTTCGATCTGCCTGCGCAGGCTGACATCGCGAAATGACCAGACCCTGCCGCTCACTTCCGTCCCTTCCAGCATGGGACGCGACAGGCGCTCAAACACCCTACCGTCTTTGAAGTACAGCGTGTCGAAACTCTTTTCGTTCGAGTGATACAGGTCCTGGACTTTTTGGAGAAAAACCTGCGGGTCGGATAATTGATCGAGGACATATTGAAGCAGGCGAGTGTCATCTTTGGAAGCCATGATCTCCTGCGGAATCATCCACATCTGGGCGAAGCGATCATTGGAAAAAAGCACCTGGTTCTCACGATTGACCGCCAGAATACCGTCCGAAACAGATCGCAGAATTCCCTGGAATAAACGGGTACGTTCTTCGGATTCGCGCAGCGCCTCCAATCCGTCCATCGAGGCGGCCACCGGGACGACGGGAAAAACTGGCTGTGGGTCGTCGACCTGCGTTGTCAGCTTTTTCGTCTTCGTGTTTGCTGATTTTTGAGCGGATTTCCTTTTGGCTGTCATTTTATTTCTCCGGCTGGGTTTGGCGCTATCCAGCGAAATCAGCGGCGGTTGGAGCGCATCGAAAGGTAAAACAGACTCAAATTACGAGCTGGCAATCATGTCCAAGAAAACTTCCGCGATCTGCGGATCGAAATGCGTGCCAGATTGTTCACGGATGTAATCAAACGTCTGTCTTTGTGACCAGGCGGCGCGGTATGGACGTTCTGACCGCAGGGCGTCCCATACATCCACAACGGCAAAGATGCGCGCATCCAACGGAATTTGTTCACCCCTCAAACCGCGCGGATAACCTGTGCCGTCCCATTTTTCATGATGGCAATACGGAATAGCGAGCGATGGTCTTAGGTAATCAATGGGCTGCAGCATGTTATAAGCCAGGGTTGGATGCTGGCGCATGATCTCCCATTCCTCATCGGTGAGCCTACCGGGCTTGAGCAGAATTGAGTCGGGCACACCCAGTTTGCCAATGTCATGCAGCAGAGCGCCGCGGCGGATCCTGATTTGTTGCTCCTGGCTAATTCCCAGTCTGTCTGCCAACAACATGGCAATCTCGGCCACTCGCAGGGTATGGCCTTCGGTATCCTTATCGCGCAGATCCATGGCGCGTGACCAGCCCTCAATGGTGGCGTCATACGCCATGGCCAATTCCATGTTGGACTTTTGCAGATCGCTGAACAGATTGGAAACATCAATTGCAATGGCCGCCTGTTCCGCTAATGTTTCCAGAAAATTCATGCTTTCTGACGTGACTTCGAGCGGCGCGCGCTGGAGAAGTTCCATCACACCCTTGACCTGACCTTTGGAGATCAATGGCACGGCATAATAAGAGACAAACTTTTCGCTTCGATAGCGGTTTGCGTTTACGGAATCAATATCGGCCGCGGACAGATCTGGAATGTGAACCATCCGGCGTTCAATAACGGCGCGTCCGGCCAGGCTTTCCGAGATCTTCGATTTGGCGCTGTGACCAGCGCCTGAATAAAAGCCGGTGCCCGTCATGTGTTCGAGCGTCAGCATATATTTATCGAACAGGCAAATCGATGCGGCGTCAACTCTCAACTGGGAAGTCACCTCATCCAGCAGGGTCCCCAGCGTGACGCGCAGATCGAAGTTGGATGCAATGGCCGTATCGATATGATGCAGGGCTTTCAAGCGCAGGAATTGACTGGCGATCTGCTGCTCGGCCAGTTTGCGCTCGGTGATGTCGGTATGCGTGGCGGTCATTCGCAATGGGCGGCCCTGCGCATCGTATTCGATGATCCTGCCATGATCCAGAATCCAGCGATAGTTCCCGTCTTTCGTGCGCATCCGATACTCATCATGATGGATGGGCGTTTTTCCGTCAAGATGATCCTGAACCGCCTGCCTGGCTCTGGCGCGGTCGTCAGGATGGATCAACTCCTCCCATGTATCATAGGTGCTTTCAATTTCGTGCAACGTATAGCCAAGCATGCCTGCCCAATGTTCATTCCTTTGTACTTCGCCTTTTTGGATATTCCAGTCTGAGTAGCCCAACTGGCTGCCTTCCATCACAGCCGCCAATTGTTCTTCGGATCTTCGTATTTTTTCCTGCGCCTGCGCCCGTTCGCTGATGTCCATGAAAATTGCCATTGTGCCATTGAACTGCCCATTTTCAAAGAGCGGACTGCCGCTGACCAGCTGGTGGATTCGTTTCCCGCTTTTGTGCAGGAATTCTATTTCATAGCGGGAGGCCTCGCCAGCCAGACGCCGCTTGTCAGTCTCCTTAATAATTTCCTGCTGATCAGCAGGAATGAATTTTGTCCAATGCGAACCGATAAGCTCCTCAGGCGGGTAACCGGTCATGGCCGAGGTCGCCGGATTTACAAAGGTGAAGTATCCATCCGTATTCTGGACCACCATTCCTTCCGCCATGCTGTTGATCAGATTCTCATTGAAATCTTTCAAACGCTTGAGCTCATTCTCGGCTTGCTGGCGCTGTTTCGCAGCATTCATGGAATCCAACGCAAATGAAATGTCGCTCCCTATTTCTTCCAGTAAATTCTCGGCATCCACATCAAACCCGTGAGGCTCTGCCGCATACACAGTCAGCGCCCCGATGACCACATTATTTCGGCGAAATGGTACTGCCGCCAATGAACGATAGCCGCGCAATAAAGCCTGCTCACGCCACGGCTCCATGCGCGGATCAGTGTCGATATCCTGGAAGACAATGCAGCGCCCCTCACGGATGGCTGTACCTACCGGGCCGAGTCCCAGGCTCTCATCCAC
>JAKBYW010000339.1:0-3505 GCA_021840275.1 Chloroflexota bacterium
CAACCGTTCCAGATAAGGAGTTGCCTGGT
Organism: Chloroflexota bacterium; assembly: GCA_021840275.1. GTDB lineage: Bacteria > Chloroflexota > Anaerolineae > Anaerolineales > Villigracilaceae > Fen-1038. The sequence goes on from JAKBYW010000339.1 coordinate 30, forward strand.
CAAAAGCGCCGGGTAATAAATTCATCCAGGCGAAAGCCATGTTGACTCTGGGACTCTTTTCAAGATACTCTTGGGGAATGGATTGCAGCCAGCCAGCCACGGTTCTGACATAAGCCTGCAAGATCATCGGCAAGGCAACTTTTTCAACAAGCTGCACGGCAAGTGGATAATCCATAGCGGCCAGAGCGTGTTCAATCGCATCAGGGATCATGCCGGACTGCTCATACCAGGTTGCGGCGCGCTGATGCAGGGTTGCAATAGCTTCTGCCGGCAGACTATGGCGCAGGCGGGCTTTGAGCAAATCCGCAAATAGGTGATGATAACGGAACCACTCTCCTTCATCGTCCAGAGGAAAGACAAAGAGGTTTGCCTGATATAGATCCTTCAGCATGGTTTGACTTTTCGAATGTCCGTTGACTGCATCACAAAGGCTGGCGTTCAGACGCGCAAGAATTGAAGTTTGCAGTAAAAAAGTTTTCACTGCTTCCGATTGATGTTCCAAAACCTCTTCGATCAGATACTCTGCCACATAGACATGGCTGCCGGTGAAGGCTTTGATGAACTCACTTAAATCGCTGCGTCCCTTCATCGAGATCGCGGCAAGCTGCAGGCTGGCGATCCAACCTTCGGTGCGGGCTTCAAGAGCGGACACATTCTCAGCGGAAAGATTCAAGCTCATGGCTTGATTGAGAAATACGGCTGTCTCGTCTGTTGTGAAGCGCAAATCCACCGCGCGGATTTCGATCAATTGATTGCGCGCGCGAAAACGTGCCAGCGGCCAGGGTGGATCGACACGGGTGGAAAACACAAGATGTAGTTTCTCAGGGAGATGATCGAGCAAAAAGGATAGGGCTGCATGGATCGATGGGTTGTGAATTTCGTGATAGTCATCGAGAACCAACACAAGATCATTCTTCAATTTGACGAGGTCATTGATGAGTAGTGTGGGAATGGTTTCGTCGGGCAATGGCTGGGGAGATTGAAGCAATGCCAGACCAGATTCGCCAACTCCACGCTGAATAGTTTGACAGGCGGTGATTAGATAGGTCCAAAACCGGATCGGGTCGTTATCCCCTTCATCCACAGACATCCAGGCAACCGGGCGCTGGAGTTCAGTTACAAATTCGCCCAGCAGGGTGGTTTTGCCAAAACCTGCCGGGCCGGACAGTAATACAAAACTGCTTGGACGCTTTACAGCAGCGAGCAGTTTTTTGGTCAGGCGCGGTCGTGAAACACCATTCGCCCGTGTGCGTGGAATATGAAACTTGGTTGAAAGAAGCGATATAGACATGATTTATATACAATCACGGTTATAGCCCCATAACCTCTAATGAGAATGCCCAAGCCATTCGAACATGATCATTATACTTTTATTTTGATGGTGGGCTTGATTTATTCCCATCTTCATACGGTACAAAACTATTCGGAAATTCCCAAGGCTTCAAAGATTTCATAAGCCTTGAAGACTCCATTGCGTGCATAGTCTGTTGCCTCATGTAGAACGCCCGCCTTCATCAATTTTTCAACATATCGTTTCGCCGCCATGTAGGGCATATCAATCCTACGCGTCACTTCTTCTTACCCTTTTGCTTTACCACCCAGTTTATGTCGGCAAGTTGATACTTCTCTGCCAGAGCGCGGTCAACAGGAAATTTGGGAACCAGACGTATGGAGCCATCCTCCTCAACAAAGATTTCAAGAAGGTCGCCCTCATTCAACTTTGCTTTTTGACGGACTGAGGCCGGCAGGGTAATTTGCCCGTTGCTGCGGACTTGTAAATATTCAGGCATGGTTTTGGCGCTTTCTCTAAATCTGATTTCTTGATTTCTCATATATCATAACGGTATAAATAACCAAATATCACAATATGGGCAGCTCAGTAAAGTAAAATCCCGCATTTTCTCGTAATAGCGAGATCCCAGGTAGATCAACTGTGCGGAATCCCCTGTCAGAAGAAGCGTCAGTGAAACTGTGCTTATTAATTTCGTTGTCAATCATGTGCAGATAATTTCCTGTCTCCCTTTATAGTATGTATCTTTTAGCAATTCATGAAAAAACATCAATCTTTGATCGACATCAACTGGCTAACTCCGTTTACTCCTGTCGCGGAAAAAATCTTTCCAAAAATTGGGCGGGGGTCAGGACAAGCATGTTTTTTCCAAGCAAAGGTTTATAATGCCGCAAATTGCCGGTGACCAAGGCTTCGGCCTCTGAGGTGACGAACACCTCTGCAAACATAACATCATCCGGGTCCGTGAATCCCTCCATCGAGAGGCTTTCGGACTCGATGTAATGCCCTGCAACCTCAATGTGATTTACGACAGCAAACGCTCTTGAGGGCTGGATATGCAATTCTGGACGCGACAGAACCTCCTCATACTCTCCAAGAATTCGATTATCGTAAGCTACAAGGACCTGATCCCCCAGAATCAAGTCAAGAATTTTTGCCGGCGCGCCCCTGGAGCTAAGCAGGCCGCTAATCAACACATTCGTATCCAGTACGATCGTCAACATCAACGCTTCCGGTCTGCCCTGGTTTTTTTAATGATGGCATTGACATCCTTTAATGCCATTTTGTCCAAACCATCTCTGCGTGCCTGGCTGCGTATCGAGCGTGCGGCCATTTGCGCCCTTAGGCGGGACACCATCAAAAGAATATCCTGGACATTCTCGTCATCCAGGTTGATCATCATGGCGAATGGTTTGTTGTCTACAGTAACAACCAATTCGCCTTCGCTGGCCAGCTTTTTTCGAAGAGCGGAAGGTTCATTTCTTAAATCTCGGTACGGTACAAATTGCATGAGGCACTCCTTTCGTAGCATCTTTCGCTACACTATCTTACTCGATTTCCAAAAGCCGGTCAATCCATCAACACCTGTGAAAATTCCGGCCGCCTCTCGCAGGGATTTCAATAATTGGAAGTCAACGATGTATCAATCGAATCTTTGATTCTGCAAAGGATAATATTTATTCTTCTCCAACCTGATCTGCGCTTTTAACGAAGCGGATATAACATCCTCCAGACCCGCCTATGAGGGCTTTTCGCAAAGCAATAAGCGAAATTTTATTGATTTTTTTGGCAGTAGTTTTTATGTGCTGTTAACATGAATAACCATAACACCAGTTTATGGGTGTAAGTGTGAATATGGAATTGGGGGCAATACAGGACTGAAATCCAATTTCAAATAAAAAACTACCGATACAGTTAGCGACACACCCGCTCCACCGTGGGATGTGCAAATGTATATTCACTGCCATGAGCGAGACATACCAGTCCAAGCGGGAACGATGGCAGCGGCTATTTGAAACCTTACCAGTCGGCCTGCGCGAGCAAGTATCCCTGCGTAATGTGGAAGCAGTTGCAGCCCTCCCACCACAGGCACAGGAAAGATTGGCGGAAGCCATTCAAGCCGGTCTCAAGCGTTTGCCGCGCGCGGTGGAGCAGTTGAGGGTCAATCCAGAAACTTGCGTTGCAG
>JAKBYW010000340.1:0-3504 GCA_021840275.1 Chloroflexota bacterium
CAATGCCTCATCCTCAGACTTTAGCTGGTTGACCGATTCGATGTGCTTGTTCGGCACGATCAGGATATGCGTCGGCGCGACCGCATGAAGGTCTCGGAAAGCAGTCACTTGTTCATCGCGATAAACAATGTTGGATTGAATTTCGTTATTGGCGATTTTGCAGAAGATGCAAGAGTCAGTCATGGTAAACCTTGAATAGTGGGCAAAAAGATGGACGAGAATAGCTTTGAGCATTTACTGAATCGGCCCAAGTGTTGGTTTGCACATGATGTCATAATATTCCAACTCGGTGGCTTTGTTTTGTTGGGCGTAGGCCGCGGCTTGGTTGCCAATGATCCGCACCTCGTCGAGGTGAGCGCCGGCGTCTGCATCCCAATAACGCGGCAACAACATGAGCGGATCTTTGACCGGGCCTTCAGGGATGTAGTAAGGGCGCTGCGGGTCGGCTTGATCGCCTTGAGGAACCCAATTAAACATAATTGGTCCGCGTGGGTTGATGGTAAAGCCGAGCTTATAACCGAATTGACGCGCAAATTGTACAGGGCGGACTCCGAATCCGCCGCCAGGCCAGATAATGGCAATCGGCGTTTTGTTGAAGTACTTCTGTATGTTTGTGATCGAGCCTTGTAATTCTCCGGTAATGAATTGGTCTGTTGAACCATCGCTCATGGGGATGTTGTGTACAACGCCATGAGCTTGGGTATCCACCCAGCCTTCAGCAGAAAGAGCAACATTTTCTTTTAAAACAGGGTCCTGTCCGCCAAAGGCGCTGATCCAGCCATTGACTACGGGCCAACCCCACTTCTCGTAATAAGGGCGGAAGTGATCGTTGAAATATGATGCGTATTTGCGGTCATCCACTACAAGTAAAACCGAGCGCTGTGGGATCTTCGCATTGTTATACATGAAGTCAGCCAGTTGCTGCATATTGATAGCTTGAAACCCCATATCATGTATATCGTTCATCAGTTGATCAAAATCATTCACGTTGATCGCATTGGAAGCGATAACCTTATCTTTGGTAATGCCGTGGAACATCACCACCATCACAATTGTGCCCGGTGCGGAATTGGTGGAAGTCCATTTGTCTTTGAGATACTGGCATTGATCTTGAATGTAAGTATGCGGTGTGTCGAGCGGATTGAGCGAACTTGCCACGAACGTTGACGGCAAGGCAGGCGGTGTGCGGATGGCGGTGGGGGCGGGAATGGGAGTATTCGTCGGCGTGGACGTGGACGCGGCGGCTTTGGTCTGTTGAATGGAAGCGAAGGCCGTGCCAACAGCTTGTGTCATGGCTGTGTTCGGGTCAACGGTGGCAGTCTTGGGCTGGCAGGCGCTCAAGATAACGGCAATCAGGATCAAGGTCAAAGTGTGATGCGTAATGCGTGATGCGTAAGTAGACATGGATTCGATTTTAATCGAAAAAGATGGAGTCGAATCTACTCCATCTTTTTTACGAATTACGATTTATGAATTACTCGTTCGATTCGCCTTTGATGTAGGCTTCGACCATATCACGGCAGATGTTGTCACGGAATTGCTTGGGTGGAGTCTTGAAGAAATAAGACGATGGTCCGATGATCGGACCGCTCAGACCGCGGTCGAGCGCGATCTTGGCGCATCGTACCGCGTCGATGACGACTCCGGCGGAATTGGGGCTGTCCCACACTTCAAGTTTGGTCTCGACATTGAGTGGCACATCGCCGAAGGTCGTGCCTTCCATGCGGATATAGCACCACTTGCGGTCGCTCAACCACGGCACATAATCCGATGGGCCGACGTGAACGTTGTTCGCGCCGATGTCGTAAGGTATCATGCTGGTGACTGCGCCGGTCTTGGATATCTTTTTGGATTCGAGACGTTCGCGTTCGAGCATATTGAGAAAGTCAGTGTTGCCGCCAAAGTTGAGTTGGTAAGTGCGGTCGATGCGCACGCCGCGGTCGACGAAGAGACTGGTGAGTGCACGATGCAAAATAGTCGCGCCGACCTGTGACTTGATATCATCACCGAGCACAGGCAGTTTGGCTTCGCGGAAACGTTTGGCCCAATAATCCTGTGAAGCGATAAAGACCGGAATGCAGTTGACAAATGCGCAGCCTGCCTCGATGATCTGCTCTACATACCATTTGGTTGCCATTTCAGAACCAACCGGCAGATACGAAACAACAACATCGGTCTTGGTTTCCTTGAGCAGCTTGACGATGTCCGCTGTTGGGCCGGGAGCTTTCTTGATCACGCCTGAAAGATACTTACCGAGACCATCATGCGTCATGCCGCGCACCACCGGCACGTTCAATTTTGGCACATCGCTGAACTTGTAGGTGTTGTTCGGTTCGGCGAAGATCGCCTCCGCAAGGTCCTTTCCAACCTTCGTCGCATTGATGTCGATGCCCAATGTGAATTCAATATCACGTATGTGATACCCCGCCAGATTGACATGCATCAATCCGGGGACGGTCGCGTCGTCGGCCGTGTCTTTATAGAACTGCACGCCCTGCACCAGTGATGAAGCGCAGTTTCCCACGCCGATGATCGCGACGCGTACTTTCTTTTTTGCCATTTTGGGTCTCCTTCTAACCGGGTATAATTTTTTAACTTATGTCCAACGAACAAATGCTTCGTTTTGAACGCCTTCTGGAAGTGATGCGTGTTCTGGGCGGCACACTTGAACTTGAACCGTTCCTGCAAACTGTGATCTCGGCGGCCATCGAACTGACCGGCAGCGTAGCGGCTTCCATTTTGGAGTTTGACGAATCGAGCGAGACGCTTCGTTTTTTGTCTGCGCCCTGGTATCACCAGGATGTTTTACGCAGCATCAAGGTTCCAGTGAATGGAAGCGCGGCGGGTTGGGTTTATCGTAATGTCAAGCCGCTTCACATCCCGGACGCCAAAGCGGACCCCCGCCATTTCAGCGCCGTGGACTTTGCAGCAGCTTTTGAAACGCGTTCCCTGCTGGCGGTTCCATTGTTGGTGCGGGGTCAGCCGTTGGGAGTGCTGGAGGCGCTCAACAAAGCCAGCGCCCATTATACCGAGGAAGACCTCACAATTCTAGAGACTTTGGCTGTGCCTGCCGCGCTTGCGATCCGGAATATGAATTTACAGCGCCGCGTGGAAGCCAGCTTTTCGGAGCTATCCGAACTTGACCGGTTGAAGAGCGGCTTCATTGCCATCACTTCTCATGAGCTTCGCACGCCGCTGGGTTTTATTCTCGGTCATGCAACTTTCCTGCGTGAGTTGTTGGGCGATGAATATCGCGAGCAATTGGATGTAATTATCAAGAACGCATCCAAACTCAAGGAGATCATCGAAAGCCTCTCCAATGTTGATAATTGTGAGACCGGCATGGCACGCCTCCGCCAACGGGCTGTTTCGATTGCACGCATTATCGAGGAAGTTGTCGGCTCTTTTGCAGACATGGCCTCCAAGCGGAATATTACGTTGAAGGCCGAGTTGAAGCGCGATGAATTATTCGTCGAGGCCGACGGCAGTAAAATTTCCATAGCG
>JAKBYW010000009.1:0-16110 GCA_021840275.1 Chloroflexota bacterium
CAGGGATATACACAATCGGATAAATTTTTCGTGCCTGGCGAAAAATAGAAAGGTGATTTTGAAAGCTTTTCGCATTTTATAGAACATTGAAGACCAAGATAACGGATCGAGCTGCAAGTGGCCACTTGCGGATAGCGCACTTTCTTAAAAGCAATCTTTCAGAGATATCGCTATGGATAGATGAGCTCTAATATCTGATGAAATCCCCGCCCGAAATATCTGCTGGATGAGGGATGAGGCATCTAGCCAAAACAGACCCTGTCAAAGCCGAGATCGCAGGTCCGATCCCCGTCGGGATCGCAGAGATAAAAATCGCTCCTCAAAGGAGCGATTTTGTTTCGTATCAACTTATGAATCTCTTCAGCTACCTCATTCCAGCAAGTGGTCCCTTGTGATTATTATCCCCAAATATCTGGTGGATGATGCATGTAGCCAAGACAGTTGCTTGTAGGCGAGCAATCGCTCACCGACCGGCGGCAGGTTTATGTAACATTGTCATCGAAGGGGCTGGCGATCCTCGAACAACTATCTGCCATCCACAAGGAAGAACTGCGCCGCATGTTGCCTGAGCTTCAACAATTGGTTGAGCAATTGTCAACTGATGGGATTAAAGCTTGAAGTAACCTTTGGATCCGGAAACGATTATGCTTCCGGGTTTTGTTTAAACGATTCAGTTCAATGCACATCCCCTGAGTATTGAAGTGGCTTGCAAGCAGCCTGCATTGATTACTTGCTTATCGCTTTCCATAAATTGTCTAGCAAAGTCTCTAATTCGATGTTGTAGCTCTTGGCGACATAATTAAGCGAACAAAACCGCATCAAGTAACAGCCGACACAGTCTGTTTTGAGCACGATCCATGTATGGATGGTTTCGGGATGTTGTTGGATCACTTCAGCCACAGTCTGGTTTGAGTCCAGTGTGACGGTTTTCAGTCCACGACTCGTTGGCGCAGGATGTAAGTCGCTGGGAATTCCTGCGCAGGATCGTAATATCCCCCATGGGCACAGGGTTGGCACAGGATGTTTCCATCAAGGACCACTTCGCGCTCATTGATAATTTCCTCGCCGCATTGCTCACAGGTAACACGCACACCAGCGCGGCTGAGAATGTTTTTGATCGATGCGTTCAAGAATACTGACTGGATAGTTAATAGCTCGTCATCAAGCATTGACTGGTAAGCCTGTAGTTGTGCAAAGTAATGGCGGCATTCGTCTCCAGCGTAGTCGAATGCCAGTTGACGCACATCAAGCCGAGGGGCGATCCTAAATGCCTGTTCGTCCTCCACATTCACAAAGGTGGCGGCAATCTTTCCATAGTCCTCGATCCGTAATGTGCGATGTCCAACCGTGCAACCGGTAGCGGCTTCGATGCCGTCGGCGAAACAGCCGTCGGTTTCGAGGATGACCAGCAGGCGCTTGTCATGTCTGGGGAGTTCCAGTCCCAACGTGGCAACGCCTGCCAGCCCAATGCGCGCACCTAACACTTGGCGCGGACAGAGATGGCTGTGACGCGCAGATGATATTTCGAGTAGGCCTGTTAGCGCAGTATCCATAATTATTCGGATTGTCAGTCAGCGGCTGGCAGGGTAAGCGCTTTGGTATAGGAACCCTGGAGGACAAAGGCCAGCCCCAGCGAGATGAGCGCAAGCGCAATGTAAATCACGAAACCCGTTGCGTAGCCGCCATCTCCCTGCCAGTGGACGAAAGTGCTCAACAAGGGTGGGATGGCGAAGCCGCCGAACGCGCCCAATCCGCCGACCCAGCCTGATGCACCGCCGACAGCCTGTGGCACTGCCTTCGGGACGAGTTTGAAGACTGCCGCGTTGGTCACGCCCATACCGAGCGCCATGACAAGTTCTGCCATGAACGAAAGCCCGAAACCGTGCGAGAGCGTTAGTGCCAGTGCCCCAACCAGCATGACGAATAGAGAGATGATGGCCGTACGTTCGCCGCCGAGTCTGTCCGAGAGTGAACCACCCCAGATGCGCATTAGTGAAGTCAGGATGGAATAGGCCGCGGTCAGAACACCAGCTGTCACAGCAGAGACACCAAGGAAGGATTTCCAATAGATCGGTAGCCAGGCCGTCATGGCGAGGAAGCCTCCGAAGGAAGCGAAGTAAACTGCTGTGAGCGCCCACGTCTTCCAAATTTTAACAGATAGGAACAGGCTATCCTTGATATTCCCCGCAGGGAAAATTTCCTGCCCAGCTTTAACCGCAGCTTGACGCGCCAGTTCGGAGGCTAAACCCTTTGCCCGTAGTTGGAAATAAGGCGAATTGAGACCCGTGAAATAATACAAGACCGTCCCGAAAATCAACAGGAAGAGCCAAATCAGGTATGCGCCAGCTAGTCCCGCCGCTGTCAACGCGAGAGGCAGAATGAGCGTAAAAATGCCAGGCGCTAAGTTACCCACGCCTCCATAGATTCCCAATGCGCTCCCCTGCTTTGACTTGGGAGACCAGTACGACACTTGACCAATGCCTACCGAGAAGGTGGCAATGCCGCATCCGCTCAAAGCGCCAAGCAAGAGAATCAGCGGATACATCCCAGGCGTCAGGCGGTCGGGATAAAAACCGTAAATGGTCAGCGTCAGACCTAACATGCCGATAATGGAGAGACCGAGCAAAACCAAAAGCGGCTTGCGTCCGCCAGAAGTATCCACCCAAGCAGCAAAGGGGATGCGTAACAGCGAACCCGTTAGGGAAGGAATCGCCACCAGAAAGCCGACCATCATGGGCGTCAACTGCATGACGTCCTTGAGTTTTTGGGCGGTCGTGCCAAACAATGCCACTGCCGCAAAGCCGATGAAAAATCCGAGCGTCGCGCCGAACAAACCGCGCTGAGGTGTACCTTTGATTTCCATGTGAGTTTTCTCCGTATTATGCTCTTGTCTTCCTCAACCAGAGCACAATTTGCCAGGGACGCAACAGGTATCCAAGCGGCCAGGCGATGATGTGAACCAGGCGCGAGAAGGCGAATGCCATCGTCAGTATGAAGAAGTTGAAGACATGCAATTTGATGATGAACGGCAGGGGCGCGAGCGGTGCGGCGTTTGGGCGGAAGGTCAGGATGGACCAAACGTATGGCGTGAAGATACCGGTGAACCAGTATGAGCCCCAGCGATAATAGGATGCAATGGTCACGCCCGTTACCAGCGAAACCAATATTAGAAGCACGACAACGTAATCCATCGGCGTGCTAACGGCTCGGATTCGACTGACGCTGACCCGCCTCAAGAGCAGGACTACCATCCCTATCGTTGCCCAGAGACCCAGTCCAATGCCGCTGAATTCCAGCAAGTAGAGCCGCAGTGGTTCAGCATTCCAAAGCACAATACTCTGAGGGATGAAGATGGCGATCAGGTGTCCTGTCAAAATGATGGTGATGCCCCAGTGAAAGGGGATCGAGCCCCAGAACAGTTGTTGGCGTTCAAGCAGTTGTGAGGATAGACTCGAGATGCTGAATGGCCGGTAAATTGAACGGTAGATCGTCACTACAATAGCAATGAATAATGAAACGTATGGAAAAATCACAAACAGAAGAGTGTTCCAATCCATTTAGGCCTCCTTCAAAAAATTCGCGGCTTCCTGCTCAAGAGCATCTGCCAGCGCAAGATATTTCTCGTGGACTCCTGCGTTAGTCTCCTCATGCTCAATCCGCTCAAAGCCCTCCGCCATGCGCTCTTGTTTTTCCAATGGAATAAAACGATCGGCCATTGGGAACAGAATACGATCTTCCTTCATGATATGTTGACGCAGCAAAGCCGCATAACCCAAGGCATTTTCGACCACCGCCTCGCACGTAGATAGATCGTCCGCCAGTTTCAAGGCGGCTTCACGCATAGTGCGCGTAAAGACACGCCCTTGTTCGTGCTCGAACATCATCACGCCAACGGGCCCACCCTCAACAGGTACACCATTCTCAGCCATTTCCTTGAACAATACGCCTTCCTCTTTTTTGTGATGGCATCCATCCGCAAAACCTTTGATGAAATCGGCAGCCTCCACGAAGAAGCCGGGCCGTACATCTTCGCCTTGTTCGATGCGTTTAGCGGCGCTTTCCAGCGCGTGAATGACGCGTTCGATCACGCGGTGTTCAGACATAAGGATCTCAGTTGCTTTCACGGCTGGCCTTCCGCTTTCTTGATGGTTGACACTGGGGCTGATTTGAGTGTCGCACCGAACAAGTCAATGTAAGGATTACTCTTGTCCTTTTCGCGCAAGACAGCAATCATGCGTTGCACCGCCGTCTCAAAATTCTCGATCAGCTCGGGGATGGGCTGGTCGGTGACGGCGAGATAGCGCAGAATCGGCACGAGGTGGTCGGGCAGTTCGCCTTCAGGGTCAATATCCTGCTCGGCCATGGCGCGGTTCAACTTCGCCATGAACTCGCCGCGTTGATAACTCTCGCCCCAAATTTGAAAGCCGACATAGGGCGCGGCGGCGGGACTCAGATCGAGCGTGCGCGTGCAGAGTTCCTCCCAATCGGACAGGGACAGCGCGCCGATTTTTTTGACGAAAGCCGCCAGCCCGTTTCGCGCGGACCCTTTGCCTGCTTCCGTTAAACCAGCCTCCAACTGCTCGAGCAAGCCCGGCTGGGGATAGCGAAAGGCTTCGGCCAATAACAGGTTGATGTTCATCAGTCACCTCATATCGTAGTAACGACTTAAGTCATTACTACTCACCTCGTTGTGGCGGTTGCATAAACCCAACGCCGACCTCGCCCTTGTGCGCCAATGGGTCTTTCCATGTTTCAATTGACATCTCGCGGTGATAGGGTGGCAGGACGAATCGTTCCGGGACAGTTGGCAGGGTGGTCAACTTGTAGATGGCTTCCGCCTCCTCGGGGCTGGTGCCAGCCTCGGTCAGGGCTTGAAGCGTGGCTTCGTCAATATTTTTATCCACTGTCTTGCGCCGCATGTAAATCCGCACGGCGTAAATCTTGCGTAATATCCGGCGGATGATTTCCTCGTTTCCCGCGCTGAACAGATTGGCGAGATATTTCACGGGGATGCGCGCCTTGTCGAGATTGTCGAATAGTTCAAATTCATGTTTGGAATCATCGAGGTTGAGGCGCACACTGCCATCCTGCATACTGCTCATCACCGGCGAAAGCGGCGGAATGTAGAACATCATGGCCATCGTGCGGTATTCGAGATGCAGGGGCAGGGCGATCTTCCAGATTTTGGCGAACTTGTAGATCGGGCTTTCCTGCGCGGACTTGATCCAGCCATCATCAATGTCGTTGGCTTTGGCGGCGGCGATCACTTCGGGGTCGAAGGGATCGAGGATGGTATCCATGAAGGATTCAACCAGTTGCTCATCCGTGACAGTTGCCGCGGCGGGAATGCGATCCGCATCGTAGAGCAGGACACCCATGTAGCGGATGCGCCCGACGCAGGAGTGCGCGCAGGCGGGGGCTTGTCCCGTTTCCATGCGCGGGAAGCACAGGATACATTTTTCGGATTTGCCTGTGTTCCAGTTGTAATAGATTTTTTTGTATGGGCAGGCCGCCACGCACATGCGCCAGGCGCGGCATTGATTCTCGTTGACCAGTACGATGCCATCTTCAGCGCGTTTGTATATCGCGCCCGAAGGACAAGCCGCTACGCAAGCTGGATTCAAACAGTGATTGCAGATACGCGGCATGTAGTTGAAGACCACGCGGTCTATTTCATCCAAAGATGCTTTAACCTCATTAGACAGATTCTGGCTATTGGGATCGTTGCGGGCATACAGGTTCGAGCCGCCCAGGTCGTCATCCCAGTTGGGTCCCGATTCAATGTGGAGCGGTTTACCTGTCACCATCGAAATCGGAATGGCAGTTGGCTGGTCTTTGCCTTCGGGGGCGGTGAACAAATCCGAGTAGCGGAAGGTGAAGGGTTCGTAATAATCTTCCAAGCTGGGCAGGTCGGGGTTGTAGTACAGTTTTGCCAGCGCACCCGTACGAGTGTGCAATCTCAATTCCAGCTTGTCCTTTTCACCATAACTATCAACTTTCGTAAATTTCCAGCCGCCCTTGAAATGTTTCTGGTTTTCCCATTGAGTCGGGTAACCGGTTCCAGGGCGGGTCTCCACATTGTTCCACCACATATACTCGGCGCCTTTGCGGTCAGTCCATAAGTTTTTGCAGGCAATGGAACAGGTGTGGCAACCAATGCATTTGTCCAAATGAAAGAGCATGCTCATGTGTGCGCGTACGTTCATGGTTTAGTCTCCTGTGTCTGTCATTGCGAGGAGGGTGTTCTTCCCGACGAAGCAATCCTCCGCGAAGTTGGAGATTGCTTCGGGCAAAGAACGCCCTCGCAATGACATTAGAATTCTACGTTTTCTACTTTCCTCACAAAGACGTTCGTGTCGCGGTTGACGCCGGTTGGACCCCAGTAATTGAAAGCATAGGTGAACTGGGCATAGCCGCCTGCCATCAGCACAGGCTTGAGACGCGCGCGGGTGATCGAGTTGTTCATGCCCGCCCGCTTGCCGCGCAAGGGTGAGATGGGAACACCAATCGTGCGTTCGGTGGCGTGATAGACAAACACCGTTCCGCTTGGAATACGGGCCGAGACGTTACAGCGTTGAACGAATACGCCGTTGTCGTTGAACAGTTCTACCCAATCGTTATCCTTGATACCGAGTTCATCGGCATCCTTGTTGTTCAACCAAATCGGATAGCCGCCGCGCGAGAGAGTCATCATGCGGTGATTATCGGAGTACGTTGAATGGATGCTCCACTTGCCGTGCGGGGTGATGTAGTTCATCAATTTGCCCTGCGCCTCGGCCTGCGTGATTTGCGTTTCGTCCAGCATGGTGTGATCGGGGCGCGGCTTGTAGACCGGCAGGTGCTCACCCCATTGCAGGTAAAGTTCGTGATCGAGATAGAAATGCTGGCGACCAGTCAACGTGCGCCAGGGAATCAACTCCTCGACATTCAGCGTGAAGGGCGAGTAGGCGCGACCCTTGTTGATGCTGGCCGACCAGGTCGGTGTGGTCAACACACGGCGCGGCTGGGCGATCAAATCGGCGAAGTTGTAACGCACGGAGCGCGTCCCCTCGGCGAGATGCATCAGGCTACGGCCCGTCTTATGTTCTTCCTGTTCAAAGGCGCGATAAGCCAGTTCGCCGTTTGTGACCGGATCGAGTCGCAGGATGGTGTCCACCACTTCGCGCGACTCTTCCAGGCTAGGATAGGATTTGCCATTGAGCTCCCGCCCCTGTTCCCTGACGAGGGCTTGATACTCATCTGCAACAGGGATCTTCAACCCGTGCGCGGCCACACCATTCTCTTCCACACCTGGGCCGAGGGTAACCATCTTTTCGTAAAGTTGGGTGTAATCGCGTTCCACCACGCGGAACTTGGGCATAGTCTTGCCGGGAATCGGTTCGCATTCGCCTTTCTTCCAATCAAGGACAGTGGGCTGGGAAATTTCGTCCACCGTATCGTGCTGGAGGGGAATCATCACTAGGTCGCGCACGGGTTCGGGCAAATGGACTTTCGCCAGTTCGCTGACCTTCTGCGCGATGGCTTTGTAAATATCCCAATCGTTTTTGGATTCCCAGGCAGGCGGGACGGCAGCCTGCATCGGGTTGACAAACGTGTGCAAGTCGGTACTGTTAATGTCGGTCTTCTCGTACCAAGTCGCGGCAGGCAGGATCAGGTCCGAGTAAAGAGCCGAGGTGTCCATGCGGAAGTTGAGATCCACTACGAGGTCGAGTTTGCCCGTCGGCACTTCGTCGCGATATTCCACTTCGTTGACGTAACCCTTCGCCATCTCGTTTGCCACTTTGTTGGTGTGTGTGCCCAGATAATGTTTGAGCATATACTCGTGGCCCTTCATGCTCGTGCCGATGGCATTGCCGCGCCAGATGAACCAGAGACGCGGCCAGTTTACGGGAGCGTCGGGATCGTCCATTGCAAATTGAAGTTCACCGCTCTTCAATTGCGAAACGATATACTGAATGACCTCCGCTTCAGACTTTGCGCCTGTCGCTTCCGCGTCTTTGACAACTTCCAGCGAACTCTTGTTGAACTGCGGAAAGAACGGCAACGCTCCCTGACGAACAGCACGCGCCTGATAGTCAATCGTATGCTCTTTTTTCTTTTCTCCGGGTAAGCTATCGTAGGCGGTGAAGCCGCGCTCGTAACGCCACTGGTCTGTGTGAACATAATGGAAGGAGGGTGTGTTCTGCTGGCGGTTGGGAAGTTTCCAATCTGCCGCAAAAGCAATTGCGCCCCATGAAGCATGGTTGGCGAGTTTCTCCTGCCCCACATAGTGCGCCAGTCCGCCGCCATTGACACCCACCGAACCGGTCAGCATGAGGGCAACGATGGCGGAACGATACAAGAGGTTGTTGTGATACCAATGGTTTGCGCCTGCGCCGATGATGACCAAATTTTTGCCGTTGGTCTTTTCGGCATTGACAGCCCATTCACGGGCATACTGCAAACAGGTATCGCGATGGATGCCGCTGAGTTTTTCCTGCCAGGCCGGGGTGTAGCATGATTCGTCATCGTAGGATTTTGGATAGTCGCCCTTGAGTCCGCGACCCACGCCGAACTGCGCCATCATCAAATCGAAGACGGTGGCAACGGTGATTTTTCCCTGACTGGTTTCAATCGTTCGCACCGGGACCCCGCGCCTGGTCACCGCGCCCCCGGCGAAATCATCGAACTCGACCTGCGCGACCGAATCGTGCACATCGAGGAAGGACAGTTCGGGATCGAGGTCTTCATCCGTGACCCCATCCTTCATTTCAAGATTCCATTTGCCCTTTTCAGTTTGCCAGCGATAACCGATGGTACCCTTGGGCATACGCGGACGGACTGAGTTCTTATCCCAGATCAGCATTTTCCAATCGCCGTTTTCCTGATCCTTGTACGGTTTGAGCAGGTTGGCGCGCAGGTATTTGCCGGGACGCACGCCCTCACCCCCGGCCCCTCTCCCGTCAGGAGAGGGGAGTTCAACTAGGAAGGGCATGTCGGTATACTTTTTGACATAGTCCATAAAGTATGGGACTTGCCGATCCACATAATATTCTTTCAGGATGACATGGTTGACGGCCATCCAGAAGGCAGTGTCCTGCCCGGGATGAACTGGAATCCAGTGATCGGCGTATTTAGCGGCTTGAGAAAAATCAGGGGAAAAGACAGTCAGTTTCGCGCCGGCATGGCGCACTTCGGAAATGAAATGCGTGTCAGGCGTGCGGGTCATGTTGATGTTCGAACCCATGATGGCGATGAAGCGTGCGTTATACCAATCCGCCGATTCATGCACGTCGGTTTGTTCGCCCCATATTTCGGGACTGGCGGGCGGCAGGTCGCAGTACCAATCGTAAAACGACATCGCCACACCACCCATCAAAGTCAGAAAGCGCGAACCAGCCGCATACGAAATCTGTGACATGGCCGGGATGGGCGAAAAACCGTTGACGCGGTCAGGGCCATATTTTTTAACAGTGTGGATGATTGAGGCGGAGATCATCTCCAACGCCTCGTCCCACTTGATGCGGCGGAAGCCGCCCTTGCCGCGCGCCTGCTGATAACGGGCGCGCTGTTCTGGATCGTTGACGATTGATGCCCACGCCTCAACGGGGTCGCTGTATTTTTTACGCGCCGCCCGCCACAGGTCCAGTAATGCGCCGCGTCCGTAGGGATATTTCACGCGAATGGGGCTGTATAAATACCACGAATACGAAATCCCGCGCTGACAACCGCGAGGTTCGTAAGGAGGCAGACCTTCCTCCAAAAGCGGATAATCGGTGGCTTGCAGTTCCCACGTCACAATGCCATCTTTGACGAAAACTTCCCACGAGCATGACCCCGTGCAATTGACGCCGTGCGTTGTTCGTACTCGTTTATCGTGAGCGAAACGGTTGCGATAGAACTCTTCCCATTTACGCTCGACAGGTTCAACAGATTCTTTAATCCACTTTGTCATCGTTTTATCCTCCGTTTATCGTTTAGAGTTTGCCATTCTTCCGCAATCGCTGCGCCAGGCTCAAGCGCTGGCGCGGCCAGAAGACAAGCATGCCAATCAATAAAGCTACAGCGACACCAGAGCCTGCTCCCAATAAGGTTTGGAGATTCAACTGTGTGTGTGGCTGGCCCTGCTGGTCTGCCCTTGCAAAGAATGCCAGCAAATCGGCTTGCTCCGAGGTGGTCAGCGACTTGTTCGTAAAAATTCCCTGCATGGTCGGAAAAGGCAGGCTGCCCAATACGCCCGCCAGCCCTTCGCGGCCATAGCGTGTGTAAACATGTGTCTGATCGGGGCCCAGAGCGCCGCCGCCGAGGGCACCTGCGCCTTCGACGCTATGACAGGCAATGCAAGGCGTTCCTCCGTTCGTCAAAGGAATCGCTCCTGTGAAGAGTTTCTCTCCAAAGTCAGGGTCGCCGTTTATGCTCAATACAAGAGTTGTACCCGTGAGCGACTGGTTTGCAGGTTGCGTTGATTGCGTGGGAGCCATGCCAGTCGGTGAAGTAGACGCTTGGGTCGGCACAGACGCCGACGCTCCATCCACGCTCTGGAAATAGGCGACTAGGTCCGCCACATCAGCATCGCTCAATCCCAAGTTGGGCATGGGGATGTTGTTATTTTCGGCCAGCAATTTTTTCGCGGTCAGATCGCCCGAAGCCAGAACTTTATCGGGCGCTTTGATCCAGCCCGAAAGCCAGGCTATGTCGCGTCGCGTCGTCACGCCCTGCAAGTCGGGACCTATAAGTTTTCCTCCGCCGACGGTATGGCAGGCCGCACACTTGGATTTGAAAATTGTCTCGCCATTGCCCGCGTCCTGATGCGGTGGCGCGGCCTGTGCCAGCGAGACAATTCCCGTCAGCAGGAGCATTAACAGACCGGTGATAATTAGCGCCTGAACCAGACGGGAAAGAGATAGGGTGGTTCTATTTTTCGTCATGGATTGCGCCTCCTCATTAAGCAGATTTGATTTTGGATTGAGATGAATTTTCATTGAAATCCCTGGGGGGGCAAATTTCGGATGGTTTCGAGCAGGTCCGCTCCGCGGGCGGGCAGGGTGTGGGTGGAGAACAAGCGAAAGACATTCTCGTTCAAGCCCGCGCGAATGACGGATAGTTCGGGAAACTGCTCGATGATTGACGCAATGAGGTGAGCGACAGCCTCTTCCTGGGACTCTTCGTCAGCGATCACCACAACGTTGGGGCGGACTTCTGTTATTCGTTGACACACATCCTCGCCCAGTTCCCATGGCCCGATCAGTTCCACATCCTCGGCGGCGCGCAAAATCGTTTCCATGCTTTCGCCGAAGAGACGTTGGGAACATATCAGTAGTACGCGTTGTTTTTGCATGATCGTTTGCGATATATCGAACAAGATTTATTCAAGGTTACCGGAAAACACAGCGCAACTGAATCCCTCCATATCCCGCTTCAGGAACGAAAAAAGAGTGATTGCCAAATCACTCTTTTTCAAAAAGAATTAGTTCGTCAATGCAGGGAGGGTGGTCTACTATCCGCCTTCAGGGAAAAGCGCTGCCCAGCAACTATGATCTCCTGCCAGCAACCCCAACCCCACTCGTGACGGTTTTGCGCAAGGCTCCGCGTCGAGAGCTTTTGCCGCCTCGCCCGCCGCAGGGGAAAAATAAGCGATCACTTCGCAATGAAGGCGGCCTTCTGATTCGTGTCGCGTGAATACGGCCATCTCTGCAGGTTTGCCTGCCAACGCAAACAGCGGCAGGAATAGTTCCTCAATCTGAGCGGATGGCATGGGAGCCCACATCCCATCGCCGAGCGATTTTGAATACCAGTTGTTCCCATTTTCCACTTTACACCAGCCCTCTGCCCTTCGCTACCTTTGCCGCCTCGCGCCGCGTGCGGACGTGCAGTTTTGCCAGGATGTTGCGGATGTGCGTCTTGACCGTGTTCAGGCTGATCATGAGCGCCTCCGCGATTTCCTTGTCGGTCGCGCCTTGTGATGCCTGCAACAGCACTTGTTGTTCGCGCTCGGTCAGGCCGCTGTCATCTTCCTTCTCTGATATTCCGCCTCTGCTCAAGCGGCGGAATTCGGAAAGCATCCGTCCAGCCAGCGAGGACGATAGCGCCGCTTCGCCGCGTAGCGCGCCGCGTAACATCCCCAGCATATCCTGCGAACGAATATCTTTGAGCAGGTAACCCTGCGCGCCGTTCTTGAGCGCTTCAAAGAGTTTTTCGTCATCGTCTCGCACGGTCAGCACGACGATGGTCGTCTCTGGCAAGACCTGCTTGATCTGGCGCGTGGCTTCCAACCCATCCATGCCAGGCATTTGCACGTCCATCAAAATTAGGTCGGGCTTGAGTTCCTGCGCTTTGACAAACGCCTCCAGCCCGTCATTGGCTTCGCCGACCACTTCCATATCGGGTTGGGCGCTGATAATTCCTGCCAGGCCCTCGCGGAAGAGGGCGTGATCGTCTGCCAGTAAAACGCGATAACGGGTCATTGTATTGCTTCCGCCTCAGGCCATCTCAGTGTGACGCGCGTTCCGCGCCCAGCCGTTGACTCAACTTCAACCCAACCGCCGATATGCGCCGCGCGCGCCTGCATGATCTGCAGACCGAAATGTCCGCTCGGTTCAGGCTGTAACGTATCGAAACCTTTTCCATCATCTTCGATTGCCACAAAATAATGATCATCGCTTTGGCCCATCCGCACATTGACCCGCCGCGCCTGTGCGTGACGGGCAATGTTATTCAGCGCCTCGCGCGTGATGTTCAACACCTGCTCAGCCACCTTCGGCGAACAATCAGGCGCGGCATCTTCATCATTTTGCCAGGCCGCTTTCAAATCATGTTCGAATGCGAATTCGTTCACCGCCTCGCTCAAGCGGGCGCGCAAATCCGCCTCGGCGGGCGTTTCATCCATCAGACTGTTGATGGCGCGGCGCACCTCGCCCGTGGCTTTTTCAATCGTCTCGCGCGTTTTTTGCAAGCGTTGGAGTGCGTCCTGATCTTTTCCATCCGACAGGAAGTCAACCACCTGATCGGTCATCAAGCCCAAATAGCTGAGTGTCTGCACCAGCCCATCGTGCATCTCAGCCGCGACGCGGCGGCGCTCCTCCAGTGTCGCCATGCGCTCGGCTTGCGCGTACAGGCGGGCGTTTTCCAAAGCGATGGCGGCAACGTTCGCCAGTTTGGTCAACATGCCCGCCGCCTCGTCCGCAAATTGATGTTGCGCTGCGCTCCCCACACACAACGCGCCGATCACACGCTCGCCCACCCGCAACGGTGCAGCCAAATGACTGGCGCGGTAGCCCTCCGCCAACATGCGGCATCCGCCGTGACAGTCGCCCACTCCGCACGGCAATGCCCTCTCGCTCGTCAGCACATCGCCTGCCAGGCCGTCATCCGCAGCCACTACATCGCCCTCGATGGCGTTGCGCGGCCCGCTGACCGCTTGCAATTTCAGCCAGTGACGGTCCTCATTCACCAGGCATAATGAAGCCACCTCGCCGCCCAGCAACGTCCGCGCCTTTTCGGTCACCGAATTCAACACCTGCTGAATATCGAGCCGCGACGAAATCTCGCGGCTGACCTCGTTGAGCGTCTCCAATTCGCGCGTGCGTTGGGCAACGCGCTCTTCGAGACTTTCGTTCAAGGCGACCAATTCTCCGCGCGACGAATGCAAACGGACGCGCATGGACTCAAACGCCTGCGCCAGCGTCCGCATCTCTTCCGGACCTTCGACCTGGATCGCCGTTTCGAGATCATTTCCTCCCAGACGTTCTGCCGCACGCGCCAACTGGCGCAAGGGTTGCAGAGCCAAGCGGCGTGTGAGCCACATCCCCGCGCCCAGGAGAATCAACGCGCAGAGGAAGAAGCCAATCTGGATGGCGCGCAGACGATTGACCTTTGCAGTCGAGTCTGTTTCGTAGAGGCGCACGACCGTGTCGGCTTGCGCCGCAAGCGTGGACGATTGTTGTTGTATGGATTGAAGAGCAGACGTAAAAGTGGGAGACTCGCGCGAGGTGCGCTGTAACTCATCGAGCAGGGTGCGAAATCCACTCCAGGTGAGAGTCACCTTGTCGAGCGAGGAACGAATCTCAGGGTTACGCGTAAGCGGCAGAGTGACATCTTGTTGGGGCAGGTAGGGCGCCGTCCCGCCGTCGCGCAAGGCCGTCAGAGTCTGATCGAACGTCTGCTCCGCATCTTGCAAGGCGGCATTAGTGACACCTTCCCCCGCACCCGCCTCGAACGCCAGACGCGCCATCTGCTGGGTCAACATGCGCTGACGCCCCGCCAGGTTGATGACCAGTGCGTCCTGCTTTTGCGTTTCCAGGCCCCAAACCGTCGCGCAAACCGAAATCAGCACGAGCAGGACGAAGGCAGTGAACAGCAGGCTCAATCTTCCCTGAAGACTTTTTAACATCATCGCTTCCTTTGACGATACCAATTATACAGCCTTACCGTGCGATGGATGTCAAAGGGTTGTTCAATTTATTTTTGAGCGCCGGGCGCCCCGTGCAAAAAGCCTACGAAGACCAACTCATCAACGGCGCGGATCGTATGTTGTTCACCGGCGTCAAATACAAGCGCGGTTAATGACAGTGGGGCAAGGCCGTTGGGAAGGTACCCGTGATTGGCGTTCATCAAGGATTGGTAGGCGAAACGTTGGGCAAAGAGGATGGCGTGATGCTGGTAGATGAATCGAGTGCGGTGAAGCAAGGCCAAAATTCGGTGGGCGTGGTTGCGCAATACTGCGGGTCGGTGGGCAAGATTGCGAACGGGCAAGTGGGCGTGTATTTGGGATATGCCAGTCGCAAAGGCTACAGTTTGCCTGCACCAGGGCCGCAGGCACAGGTGGTTGAGGGGCAGTTGTTTATGCCCGATCAATGGTTCGAGGACGAGCATACTGAGCGACGGAATGCGTACGGTGTGCCAGAGGACTTGGGGTTCAAAACGAAGCCGAAAATTGGGCTGGATCTTCTGGAAAAAGCGGTACAACGCGGGAATTTGCCCTTTTCCTGGGTAGCAGCCGATGCGTTGTACGGGGATTCTCCCGCTTTTCGGGATGGAATCGATGCTTTGGGAAAATGGTATTTCACCGAGATCAGGAGCACCACTCCGATTTGGCGCACCTGCCCCAGGGTATATGTTCCCAAGTGGAATGGTCACAGCCGTCATCCCACCCGCCTGCGTCTCCACTATTCCAGCCAGCATCCAGTTCAGGTGAAGCAAGTCGTGAGGCATATCCCCCAAAAAGATTGGGTTCAAGCTGTGTCAAAGAAGGCAGCAAAGGACCGATCGCGTATGAATTCGCTTTTCTGCGCATCACCGAGTCGCGCAAAAACTTGCCCGCAAAAGAACTCTGGCTGATCCTCCGCCGCAATCTGGATGACCCTACCGTCATCAAATACTACTTCAGCAATGCTCCTGCTAAGATCTCGCTGCATGAGTTGGTCCGTGTTTGCGGAATGAGATGGCCTATTGAATCGATATTCAAAGAAGCAAAAGGCCAAGTCGGTTTCGACCATTACGAGCTGCGTAGCTGGCTGGGATGGCACCACCACATGTTGTGGGTCTCTCTCGCTCATCACCTCCTGGTTCGTTTGAGGATCCGTTTTCAAGAACAAGCTCCAGCTCTCACCATTTATCAAGTTCGACTTTTGCTAGCTGCTGTTTTGCCGCTGCCGATCTTTGACACGCTGGCCGCCATCGACCGAGTACGCTATTATCAAAAACGAAACTTTGTTGCCTATCAATCCCATCGCAAGACAAAACTCGCTCAATTGGCTACTCTTGCCCCCAACCTTGCGCTGCAATGGTAGGTATGGCACACGGAAATGGAAATAGGCAGTTTTGGAAGAGGATTATTTGTTTACATAATTGGCTGCATAACGTTCAAAATTGAGGTGAAAATTCTCTACCCATGATTGAATAAATGCACTGGATTCGAACATCGGCAATAAGTCCACCGCCAGATCTGAGGCGGAGATTCCAGCGACCTTGTCCTTCAATGCCAGCATGGCAGACTGAATTGTATAGGCCATGCCCCCATCTTTGGCGAGTTTTTCTTCCAGAGGTTGAATGCTCTTCTGCATAAACCACAACAGATCATAGTAATCACGGCCTTTGATGGACGCGCCCTCCCTGCCACGCTGGAAGTTGCGT
>JAKBYW010000341.1:0-3479 GCA_021840275.1 Chloroflexota bacterium
TGGAGCCGATGTCGGCGCGGTGATGGATGTAGAAGAAGGCGCAGGCGCAGCAGCGGTCAGGGTCGCCGCTAAAGCAGTCGCGACCTGGGCCGCATCCGGCTGACCGGGCGTGGGCGTCACAAGCGGGCAACTGCAAGCAAAAACCAGGATCGCTGACAAGAGCACAAGCTTTTTCACATTCATATGCATCTCCTGTTCGGTAGACTCGTCCACAAAAAAACGCATTTATTTGCTCTCTGTTGTCAAAGGTATGAAGACTGTGTTTTCCAACGCTTTATTGGCAAACAGAATGCAGGCTTGAATATCCTCGGGGGTCAAACCTTTATATTCATTGATAATCTCCTGCACACTTTGTCCATGAGCCAGCAACTTCAGGATGAACTCTACCGTCAAGCGCGTTCCATAAATGACGGGCTTGCCTGTCATGACGTTTGGATTCATGCTAATTCTTTCAAGCAATTTTTGGTCGGTCATAGCAACCTCATACTATATTATATATCTTGCCCATGCTTTCCGCGGGTTGGCGTACGCGGCCATAACTTCCGGCTAACGACTATTGAATTTTTTCAGCCTTTGCCTGTCACTGAGTCGGCGCGATGGTTGGCGTTGTGGTCTCGGACAGCGTGGGCGTTTCAGTGGGTACAGATGTCCATGTGGCCGTGGGCGTTTCAGTTGCGGTGGGCGTTGATGTCCGCGTGGGAGTTGGAGTATGAGTCGGCGTCGGGGTGTTTGTGAGCGTGGGAGTTTCCGTCAGCATTGGCGTGAAGGTTGGCGTTTTTGTTGCGGTGGGCGTGGGCATCCCGAAGAGACTGCCATCCCTCTGCGCAACATAGGCCAGATAACCGATCGCGGCCAGCAAAACAAGCACCAGTAAAAAATCAATGACCTTTTTCATTTGTGAACCACCAAAACAGGCGTTTTCTTTATATCCCGAAACTCACCTGCGCCGGGCTGACCAACAGTATCGGTACATGGATGACAGGCATCTGCGGCAGGAACCAACCCAAACCAAAACTGGCAAGATTCATCACGAGGCTCAATAGAATGGCTTCCTTCCATCCAAGCTGGTTGCCGGGGAAGAATCGCAGGAATGCGCCTTCGATCAACCAGATGAAAATCTCGGAGATCAACAGAACAGTCAAATAGCGGGTAAAAAAGAAATTCAACGCGGCCCATAGCATGGACTGTGTAACCACATTGGCAAGGACGCTGGTGAGCAAAATTCTGCCAGCCGGCTTTCTCCTCCAAAATGCGTATGCGAGGACAATCACCCCCTCGATGAAAACGGTGGTCAGCAGACTGCCGATCACTGCTTTTTGGATTCACGGCTCACGACCAAAACCACGACAACAATGACAACTACTACGATCAGGCACAGCACGCAAGCGCAGATCAGGATCACGCTGGCCAAAAGGTAATTTGTCGGCATGAGATTGCCTGGATTGGATTGGGCTTCCACCAACAAATCATCCGGCTGGATGGTGACTTTGTAGATCGAGTTGAATCCGGCTGTTTGGAAGATGCTGCTCTGCCGCGTCTTTCCATCCGAAAACTGGATTTTCAGCCGATGATATGCACTGAAGCCATACGCCAACGCGTAACATGTGGTGGCATTGCAGGTGAAGTGCTGCGGTCCTGCCACTGTCAGAGGCTGGGCATCCTGACAATCAGCCTGCTCACATTCGTACAGCGTGCCAGAAACAATCGTCAATTGCTGGCCCGGAATTCCCTGCTCGAATGTAAAATCCATTGTCGGCTTGGGGCCTGTGTCCGCTGAGACGGCGCGGAACGGCATGAATGCCAGTAAGAACAGTAACAGGATGATGGCCTTTTTATATTCTGCGCTCATATTCACAGACCGCATCCTCCTAATCCATAGTTATCTCTATGTGGTTGCAATCACATGATGAGGAACAACAAAACATCACGGGCTGGCGGCTGGGCGGCTATTGGCACAGTGGATTGCACAATGATATGATTATTATTGTACATTTACCAGCTTTATACAAATAGTACCACAGTCATGGCTGTTAAGGTTAGCGGGCCGAGGCTGAAATTCGCCATAGGCTTTGAGAAAGCCGTCACCCCAACATCGAATCCCGCTTCCCTAATCCGCCATCCCCGCTTATACTCGCACAACAATATGACACCTTCAAAACGCTGGCTCGTCCAACCTACGCTCACACTACAGGCCGATGAAAATCTTATTAAGTTTCCGTCCATCCTGCGGCAGATCCTCTTCAACCGCGGCTACGCCACTGACGCCGAAGCGCGCACTTTTCTCAAAGCCGAGCCGGATTTCGATCCCAATCCTTTTCAACTGACTGGCATGGACGCCGCCGTCGAGCGCATTCGTTTCGCCATCGACCATCACGAGCCAATCGCCATTTACGGCGATTATGATGTAGACGGTGTCACATCCACTGCCCTGCTCGTCCAGGCCTTGCAGGCACTGGGCGCGGATGCGCGCGGCTATATTCCGAATCGTTTCGACGAAGGCTACGGTCTTAACAAGGATGCGCTGGATCATCTCAAAGCGGACGGCGTTAAACTGGTCATTACCGTCGATTGCGGAATCCGCTCACCGGATGAAGCGCTTCATGCCCGGACCACTGGTCTCGATCTCGTTATAAGCGACCACCACCACCCCGCCGAAGGCGACCTGCCACCCGCACTGGCGGTCATCAATCCAAAACAACACGGCGACGTTTATCCCGATAAAGATTTGGCCGGAGTAGGCATCGCATACAAAATAGCAGAAGCACTTTCGTTAGACGGTAGACCGTGGACCAAAGACCGTCAACCGTCAATGGTCAACGGTCTGGTTCTCAACGACCTCCTTGATCTCGTAGCCCTCGGCACCGTTGCTGATCTCGCGCCCTTGGTCGGTGAAAACAGAGTCTTGGTTCGCAAAGGGCTCAAACAAATCCATGAGACAAAACGACAGGGGCTTTTTTCTTTGGCGAACGTGGCCGAGGTCGGCCTGCAAAAAATCACGTCTGGCAACATCGGTTTCATGCTTGGACCGCGGCTGAACGCTTCGGGCAGGCTTGAGTCTGCGCTGGCTTCGTTCGAATTATTGACCACGTCAGATTTCATGCGCGCCGGTCAACTCGCACAACAACTCGATGTGCAAAATCGTCAGCGGCAAAGTATCACGCGTTCCATGCAGGAACAGGCTGAAGCGATTGCAATGTCCGAAGACCCAAACGCATATCTGCTCTTCGCCGCACATGAAGACTTCAATCCAGGCGTGGTTGGGCTGGCGGCTTCGCGTCTATGCGAGACACATTATCGTCCCGCCATCGTCGCGGCAAAAGGCCCGGATGAGACGCGCGGTTCGTGCCGCTCCATCCCTGAATTTCACATCACCGACGCCCTCGATCAATGCGCCGATCTGCTCGTTCGTCACGGAGGCCATCGCGCCGCGGCAGGATTCACCGTCCGCAACGAAAAACTGTCAGAACTGGTGACTCAGA
>JAKBYW010000342.1:0-3477 GCA_021840275.1 Chloroflexota bacterium
TCCGAGTTGGCACTCTTCGACCCAAACCTTGCAAACAAGCCGCAGATCGTGGCGCTGAATAAGATCGACCAGCCCGAAGTTCAGGAACGCTTGGCTGACATCAAAAAGAAATTCAAGAAGCAAAAAGTGGAGTTCATGACTATCTCCGCTTTGGCGCGCACGAATACGCGTGAAGTGTTGCTCAAAGCCGCGGAGGAATTGGCTGACCTGCCAGCGTTGGAAGATGTTCCAGCGCCGGTACCCGTTTATCGTCCGAAGGAAGATGCAAAGGATTTTATCGTCACGCGTGAAGATGAAACGCATTGGAGGCTGTCCGGCGCTGGCATCGAACGGGCTGCGGCCATGACGTACTGGGAACACGACGGTTCGGTCCGCCGCTTCCAGAAAATCATGGAGACGCTGGGTGTGGATGACGCGCTTCGGAAGGCTGGCGTGAAAAATGGCGATACAGTTGCCATCGGAGATTTCGAGTTGGATTGGCAGGAATAATTCCTTGAACACTTCACAAAAACGCCTCCGATTTTAGTGAGGCGTTTTTGCTTGCCTATGTTATGATTATCAATCACATTCGTATCCAAGAGGTTTCCATGTTCAAACTTTTTAAACGCCGTGAAGAAATATTTCACAAGCTGATCTCGGAACAGGCAGCTATTACCCTGGATGGTTTGAATCTGCTGTGTAAATACATCGAGGACCAGACGCCAGAAATGGCACAGCAGCTTTCTCTGAAGGAGAAGGAAGCGGACGAAGTGCGCCGCATCCTGATCGACGAGTTGAATCGTACCTTCGTCACGCCGTTCGATCGCGAGGATATTTTTACCCTGTCGCGTACGATTGACGATGTGCTCGATTACGCCGACAGCACGGTCAGCGAAATGGAAATTCTGAAGGTCAAATCCACACCTTACCTGCAGCGGATCGCTTCCCTGCTCAAGGACGCGGCCTACGAAATCCATCAAGGTGTGTTGAGACTGAAAAATCATCCCAGCGTGGCAATTGACCATGCACAACGCGCCAAGGCGCTTGAGAACCGTGTCGAGGCTGTCTATCGCGAGGCTATCGCGAATCTCTTTAGTGGACCCGAAAACATCCAGCACGTGGTCGAGATGCTCAAAATGCGCGAGGTTTACCGCCATCTAAGCAATGCAGCTGATCGCGGGGACGAAGCCGCCAATGTGATCGCCGACATCGTGGTTAAGCGGACCTAGCGTATGCCACCTGAGTTTATTTTTGTAATCTTCCTGGCACTCGTATTTGATTTCCTAAATGCAGTTCATGGCTCAAGCAACATCGTAGCGACGATGATTTCTTCGCGTGCCTTTCGTCCCTGGACTGCGCTCGCGATCACAGCGGTAGCTGAGTTCCTTGGCCCATTCCTGTTTGGCGTGGCCGTTGCTCGTACGATCGGATCCGAGATCGTTCAATCGAATGTAATTACAATGCCAATGTTGATCGCAGGTCTGGTGGGGACAATTGCATGGAGCCTGCTGACCTGGTTCCTGGGTATACCGAGCAGTCCAACACATGCCTTGATAGGCGGCCTGATTGGGGCGGCGCTCGTTGGAGTAGGCCCAGGATCATTGCACCTGAATGGCATAGTGAAGGCACTGGCGGGACTCTTCTCCGCGCCATTGATCGGGTTCGGGATTGGCTTCGTGTTGACTCGCATCATATATTTTCTGGTAGCTGGCGCTTCTCCGAACGTGAATGAATTCTTCAAACGCAGCCAGTTGGCGACTGCTGTGGCGCTGGCCGTCAGTCACGGCGCCAACGACGCCCAGAAAGCGATGGGCGTGATCGTGCTGGCGCTGGTCATTGGCGGTTTTCTGCCCGGCTTTAACGTGCCTTTCTGGGTGATATTTATCAGCGCGGCGGGCATGGCTTTGGGAACCTTGCTGGCTGGCTGGAGATTGATTCGTACGATAGGCGGGAAGTTCTATAAGATCCGTCCTGTGCATAGCTTTTCAGCACAATTGACATCGACACTGGTTTTGCTCGGATCTTCATTGATCGGCTGGCCTGTCAGCGCAACGCAAGTGATCAGCTCGGCCCTGATCGGCGTCGGATCATCGGAACGGTTTGGCAAGGTGCGTTGGGGCGTGGCTGGCGAGATTCTGACTACATGGATTCTAACCATCCCTGCCAGCGCGCTTTTGTCTGCCGGTGTATACTGGCTGCTTCTGAATATCAAAATCTAAAAGCATATTTTTCTTCGTGATCTGAACAGGTGAAAGATCTACAATCCAGGGCCTTCTTAAAGTCCATGGTGAACTCCAACTTTGTCTTTTTTTCACCGCGAAGCGCGCCAAGCTTGCCAAGAAAAAAACAATCTCCGTACACTTTGCGGGCTACGCGGTTCGTTCTTTGACTTTAAGAAGGCCCTGATCCACAATCCATCGCACTTGGCAGGCTTTCGCATACAGCGATATACTGGAAGAGTAGGCTCACTTGCATTACATAAGGTCTGATAGATCAAAAACGATTTGAATTCTCTTTAATAGGCTGCATAATCAGGAGACCTAAATGCCGGATTTCAGGCGTAAGCCATTACCCGTGATGTTGCGCAAAGTTCTGGTAATTGATTTTCGACCCGCGGCTGTTCCCAAGCAATGGAATAAAACAGACGATCTCATGCAGCAATTCATTACCACAATGAGACAGGCCACCGGAAATTTGCTGATATATCAAGTGGAGAACAAGATAACTGTACCAAACTATCCCGTATTATTGGACGGCCGCCAATACAACGACACTGCCTGGACACAGGCCAACAGCGACGATCAGGACGCCTTTCGCGATTTGCATGGGAACTACATGCCGGCCGATTATCGACGCATCATCCGGGACTATGACATTTTACAGGTCATCCAAAGCAATCAAGCGGACGAGGTCTGGATGTTCGGCGGGCCATATTTCGGCTTTTACGAAAGCCGCATGATTGGCAAGGGCGCGTTCTGGTGCAATGCGCCCGCCATCGAAATGAATTCGCGACTCTTTATCGTGATGGGATTCAACTACCAGCGCGATGTAAAGGAAATGGTGCACGACTTCGGCCACCGCATTGAAAGCATCCTGGCGCTTCAGTTCGGTTCGCAGCAATTTCTGCAAATGTTGTATGCGCCGGTTCCTCCCGCCGCAGCGGTCATGCCCACGCCAAAGAATGATTACGAAAAATGGCTCTTGGTCAATGGGACGGTGCATCGCAAACCCGGCGGCGCAGATTATGATCAGGACGAGTTGGCCTGGGTGACCGCGCTGCAACCAGCCTGGTTCCCACCCGCCATCGACCCGAACAAAGTTCACTAACTTCAGCCTGATCCGCTTCCCCACTTTCGATGAAGGTGGGGATTCTTTATTTGACAACTTTCATAAGTAGTTATAGGGCGGGTGTACGACCTGCCAAAGCCTGTATTTTTGGAAATTGTCAGGCTGCAAGCCTGACCTGCGTGAGACTTTTGCAAGAGGCCTATTAAAGAT
>JAKBYW010000343.1:0-3462 GCA_021840275.1 Chloroflexota bacterium
GTCATGGCAACCTCCATCTCGTCAGTTCACTTTTGAGCTTTAAATAACACAAGTTGTTTGATTATTGACATACGAACAATTTTTGCATATAATAACAACATAATCGAACATGTCTTCCGATAATCGGCGCACAGTGATTCTCAAGGAATTAGAAGATCGAGGCTCTGTTGGAGTAGTAGATCTTGCCACGCGTTTGGGCGTATCAGAAATGACAATCCGGCGCGATCTGGCCGATCTTGAGAAGGAAGGGGGAGTTCGGCGAATACATGGCGGGGCAGTCAGTGCCCGTGGCAGGAGCTACGAGCCACCTCTCATCCTGAGAGAGAATGAAAATCAAGATGCAAAGAGGAATATAGGGAAGGTCGCTTCGTCGTTAATTGCCGATGGGGACAGCATCGCGTTGGATATTGGCTCGACAACACTTGAAATCGCTCGAAATCTGGTGGGGCGTCGCAATCTAACCGTAATTACATCCAGTCTTCATATTGCAAATCTTTTGTATAGCCAGCCGGACATACGCCTGATCCTATCCGGTGGGATGGTCAGGTTGGGGGAGGCTTCCCTGATCGGGGATCTAGCCAAATATGCATACCAAAGTCTTTATGTTGACCGCCTTTTCCTAGGGGTTGGCGCGATCGATGCACGGTCCGGCTTGACTGAATACAACTGGGATGATGCCCTGGTAAAACAGGCGATGATCGGCAGCGCGAAGGAAGTGATTTTAGTGGCCGATGCAAGCAAATTCGATCGGGTTGCTTTCGCACGGGTTGCACCTCTTGACGTAGTCCATCAGATCGTAACCGACCACCCTCCTACGGGCGAGCTGTTGGAAACTTTCAACCGTTTAGGAATATTCATTCATTTCGCCGGGGAAGAAGGCGATCCGCCAAAAGATTCTCAGGAGGATAAATAACATATGACAAAAACAATGCTTGACCAATTATTTCAAGTTCAGAAGCCAATCATTGCCATGGCGCATTTTCCACCCCTGCCTGGAACGCCCCTTTATGACCCAAACCTGGGAATGGATGGAATCATCCGTCAGATGAAAAGTGATGTTGAGAAGCTGGTCCGCAATGGCGTGGATGGTCTGTTATTTTGTAATGAGGGAGACAGGCCTTATGCGTTGAAGGCCGATTTTGAAGCTATTGCAGTCATGGCGCGGGTCATCAGCGAGATTGCTCCCCGGGATCGCCCGTTTGGCGTCGACTTCCTGTGGGATCCCAAGGCGCCCCTGGCAATTGCGAAAGCAACCGGGGCCAGTTTTGTCCGTGAAGTTTTCACTGGTGTATACGAAAGTGACATGGGACTCTGGCAGCCGGATGCCGCCGCCATGCTGCGTTACCGCCATAACATTGACGCCGATCAGGTAAAGGTTTTTTACAACGTTACCCCGGAGTTTGCTTCTGCGCTTGGGACGCGCAGTGTCGGGCAGCGCGCCCTCAGCGCGGTGGTTTCGTCTCTGGCAGATGCCATCCTGGTGTCCGGATCCATGGCGGGTTCCGAGCCGGATATTGCCTGGCTGCGCGAAGCAAAGGAAGCAGTAGGAAAAGATGTGCCAGTTTTGTTGAACACCGGGGCCAAGGCAGAGAATATCAAGGAGTTCCTCAAAATTGCCGATGGCGTCATCGTAGGTTCCAGCCTGAAAGCTGATGGCTACACCTGGAACCCGGTCGATGAAGGGCGCGTCAAAGCTTTTGTGACAGTAGTCAAAGAGGTGCGGAAATAAGATGCGTTCCTTTCTTTTAGGAATCGATATCGGCACCACCTCGACCAAAGTCGTCCTGATCGATTCGATGGGCAACATCCTGGCTGATGCGTCCATGCCCTCAACCTTAAGTTCAATGCAGGCCACCTGGGCGGAGGAGGATCCTGAACAGTGGTGGCAAAATGTGTGCAAGCTGATTCCTGATGTTATATCAAAAGCGCGCATACGTCCCGTTGATATCTCGGCAATTGGCGCAAGCGGAATGGTGCCGACCCTGATCCTGTTGGATTCGAAGGGCGAGCTCTTGCATCCATCCATCCAGCAAAATGATGCCAGGGCGGTGGATGAGATCGCTGAACAACAACGCCAAACGGATGAATCGGAAATCCTGGCGCGCACCGGAAGCGCGATTACCCAACAAAGCATCGGCCCAAAGCTCCTCTGGCTGCGCCGGTATGAGCCGGATATCGTACGCCAAGCCGCCCACTTGATGGGCTCCTATGATTACATGGTTTATCGACTCACAGGCCAGTTCTCGATTGAACGGAACTGGGCATTGGAAAGTGGATTGTTTGATCTACAGCATGAGGATTGGGACGATACTCTCCTCCAATTGGCTTCCGTCAACCGCTCCTGGCTGGGCAGGGTTCATTGGCCTGCGGAAATCGCAGGTAGGTTGAGCGATCAAGCGGCTCAGCAGACCGGTCTGCCAAGCGGTATTCCTGTCGTTGCCGGCAGCGCCGATCATATCGCATCCGCTTTCTCGGCGGGATTACGCCAGGACGGTGACCTGCTGGTCAAGTTGGGAGGCGCAGGCGACATTCTCTTCTCGCTCGATCAGGCGGAAACAGACCCGCGTCTCTTCCTGGATTATCATGTAATTCCTGGAAAATTTTTGATCAATGGTTGCATGGCTTCCAGCGGTAGTCTGATCCGCTGGTTCCGCGATCAATTTGCTGCAACGCTGGATTATGCTGAATTGGACAACCGGGCCGCGCCTCTTCCCGCCGGTTCAGATAGTCTGGTGTTATTGCCATATTTCCTGGGAGAAAAAACGCCCCTGAACGACCCGCTGGCGCGCGGCACTCTGGTTGGCTTGACACTCACCCATACACGTGCCCATATCTACCGGGCGATTCTGGAGGGAATTGCATTTGGCTTTAAACATCACCTTGAGGTTCTGGCCGAACACAATCACATTCCAAAACGCGTTCGACTTACGAATGGGGGCGCACATTCCCTGCTCTGGCGACAGATTACGGCCGATGTCCTGGGTCTGCCCCTCGAGCAAATCGCTCATCATCCAGGCTCATCGTTGGGAGCCGCGTTTGTTGCTGGAAAAGGCGTTGGAGCATTCGGTGAATGGGGTGAGATCGAAAAATTTATCGAGATTAGCACGATCACTCAACCCGACATGCAAAATCATGAACGCTATCAAGCCTTGTTCAAAATCTACCGTGAAGTTTACGAAAACTTGAAGACCACCTATCCAAAATTGGCGAGGATCGGTTCTCAGGCTCAGGCGTAAGCGGACAGTATATCTGTTACCGACTCCGTGGAGTTGTAAAACAGAATGAGGAGAATGCATGATGCAATTGAAAAATAAAATTGTCGGGGTCACCGGCGCCGGGACCGGCATTGGCGAAGCGATCTGCATGGCGCTGGCGGCAGAGGGTGCGCGCGTTGCGGTGACTGATCTTAATCAGAATTGGGCCGAACGCGTGGCGGACGAAATCAAGTCTCTGGGACAGGAT
>JAKBYW010000344.1:0-3455 GCA_021840275.1 Chloroflexota bacterium
AACTTTTCGGTGGTCGAGTAGGCGGCGTTGGTTGAGTAGCGTATCTTGCATATCAAAACCTGCCGCCGTATCGAGACCATTTGTAGCGCGTAATTCGTAATCCGCAAAAACCCTCGCCACCGAATCGTCACAGCGAATATGAATATCGCGGTTGTGCATCAAAAACGCGTCGGCCAGCCTGGATAGTCTTTCACGGGCTTCGTCATTGCCTGTTGCGATGGGTTCTTCGCTAAGATTACCGCTGGTCATGACAAGGACGGTGGACGGTGAACGGTGGACAATTTCGTTACCGTCTACAATCAACGGTCTAGGGTCCAACAGCAGGTAATGCAGCGGTGTGTACGGCAACATCACACCGAGCCAATCCTGTTTCGGCGCAACCTCACGGGCAATGTTGGACTCAGGTTTGCGGCGCAATAGAACAATCGGTCTGGCCGTGGAGGATAGCAACTCGCGTTCAGCGTCGCTCACAAAGCAATGCTTCTCGACCATTTCAATATTAGACATCATCAATGCGAAAGGTTTGTCCACGCGCAGTTTGCGATTGCGAAGTTCGATGACAGATTGAGCATTGGTCGCATCACAGGCGAGGTGAAATCCGCCCAGGCCTTTTATCGCAACAATCTTCCCATTTGTTAAAAGCCGCCGCGTCTCTATAATAGCGGTATCGCCATCGCTCGAACTTTCCAACTTTCCAACTTTCCAACTTTCCAACCAAACAGACGGCCCACACGCCGGACAGGCAACTGGCTGTGCGTGGAATCTGCGATTCGTTGGGTCGGTATATTCGCGTTCGCAGTCGGGACATAACGCGAATCCTGCCATGGTTGTTTTTGGTCGATCATAGGGAATATCCTTGATGATGGTGAAGCGCGGTCCGCAGTTGGTGCAGTTGATGAAGGGATAACGATAGCGGCGATCAGACGGGTTGAAGAGTTCGCGCAGGCAATCATCACAGATGGCAACATCGGGCGAGATGGGCTGGAAGGCGCCCTCCACTGATTCAGAGTGGACAATTTCAAATGAACGGAAGCCGTTGGCGGCGCGGAAGGAAGCGGTCAATTCGTCAATGCGGGAGAGCGGCGGAGCTTCGTCGCGTAACGTTTTGACGAATGCGTCCAAAATTTCCTGTTCGCCATCCACTTCGATATCCACACCCGCAGAAGTATTGCGAACCCAGCCTTTGAGATTCAGGCGCGTGGCAAGGTTATAAACAAAGGGCCGGAAGCCAACCCCTTGCACGATGCCCGTGATATGAACCTGCAAACCTTGCATTTTATTTTGTGGAATTTTGAATGAGCCAGTCCACCCAGGCGTCGAGGCCTTCGCCTGTGCGGCAGGAAAGCGGGAAGGTGGTGACGCCGGGATTGAGCGCCTGCACACCATGCTCGAAGTAATTCATTTTGAAGGGGACATAGGGCAGCAGGTCGATTTTGTTGATGACCAGCGCATCCACGCCGCGATACATACCGGGATACTTATAAGGCTTGTCGTCGCCTTCTGGCACGGAGGCCACCAGCACGGATTTGTGCGTGCCGAGTTTGAAACTAGCCGGACAAACCAAATTGCCGACATTTTCAACAATGAGCAAGTCGAACTGGCTAAGGTCGAGCTGTTCGAGCGCGCCGCGCAGCATGACTGCATCGAGGTGACAGTCGCCGCCGGTGTTGATCTGAATGGCAGCCTGTGCGCCTGCCGCGGCAGCGCGATCTGAGTCAATCGTGGTGGCAATATCGCCATCAATGGTCGCAACGCGCAGTTTTCCTTTGAGACGCGGCAGGGTCTGCTCGATGAGCGATGTCTTGCCCGCGCCAGGCGAGGCCATGATATTGATGGAGAAGACGCCCGCAGATTCGATGCGGGCACGGTTCTCATCGGCCAGGCGATCATTGGCGTTTAAAATATTTTCGACAACAGCGACACGTTGGG
This sequence comes from Chloroflexota bacterium, assembly GCA_021840275.1. Taxonomy (GTDB): domain Bacteria; phylum Chloroflexota; class Anaerolineae; order Anaerolineales; family Villigracilaceae; genus Fen-1038. The sequence goes on from JAKBYW010000344.1 coordinate 1,930, forward strand.
TCATATCGGCTCCAATTCTGACAACCGTAAAAATTTATTCTACATCAATCGCTTCCAGCGAGAACTCCTCGCCTGCAATGATCTTGGCGCCAACTCCCCCACATTGCGGGCAAACGAGTTCCCCGTTCCTCGGATTGTATTTTGTGAAACAGGTCATGCACTGCAATTCGGCGGGCACGCGGCGGAAATGCAGTGTGGCATTCTGGGCGATGGTGTCCTTGGCAATGATCTCCCAATAAAACTGGATCGAATCATCCACCATGCTCGAAAGCTCGCCCATCACGATATGCAGGTCGGTGATGCGTTTGGCGTTGGCCTTTTCCGCATGGTCGAGGGCGATCTTCAAGATGGATTGGGTGACGGGCAGCTCATGCATGCAAATTATTCATCTCCAAACGAAATTCCCATTCCGCGGGCGGTAATGACTCCATCCTCATTTGGCTTCACCCGCCGCGGAACGGCCAGCGCTTCTTGAAGACCAACGTCTGTGATCTGCTCTGCCCGCAAGGCCACCATGCGATCAAACCCACCGTTTACAGCCAACCTGACGGCAGCGGCGCCATAACGCGTAGCAAGCCAACGGTCAAAGGCGGTCGGTGTTCCGCCGCGCTGGAGATGTCCAAGGACCGTGACGCGAGTTTCGAAGCCTTGTTTCTCAACATACTTTCCCACTATCTGGCTGACACCACCCAGCCGCGGCACATAGATTTCATTACCACCACGCGAAAATATTTGTGTTCCGCCTAATGGTTTTGCTCCCTCTGAAACTGCGAGAATACTGAACAGGCTGCCGCGCTCCACACGCTGACGGATTTTTGCAATGACCGATTCAAATTTAAATGGGATTTCAGGAATCAAGATCACATCCGCCCCGCCTGCCACCCCGGCATGCAAAGCGATGAAGCCAGCCTCGCGACCCATCAATTCCAGGACCATAACGCGATGATGAGCTTCAGCCGTGGTATGCAGACGGTCAATGGCCTCCGTGGCGATGTTGAGCGCGGTATCGAATCCAAAAGTCACATCCGTGCCGCCAATATCGTTATCAATTGTTTTAGGGACGCCGATAACCGGCACACCTTTTATATAAAACTCATGAGCGATCCGCAGAGTCCCGTCGCCGCCCACCACAAGGAGGGCATCCATCTTCAGGCGTTGGATGCCTTTTACAATTTCATCTGATACGTCAATGGTGACTTCCTTGCCGTCTCGCACTATTTTGCGAGCATAAGGATTACCGCGGTTGGCGGCTCCTAGAATGGTCCCGCCGCGCGATAAGATCGCGCTCACATCCTGCAAGCGCAATGGGATAATGCCTTTCTCGTCCAAGAATCCATCATATCCATCGCGAATCCCAAATACTTCACATCCATATTCAAGGATCGCAGTTTTCACTGCGACACGGATGACGGCATTCAAGCCTGGCGCGTCCCCGCCGCCGGTCAGGATTCCAATGCGATCCATTCTCGATACCTCCTTACTTATGGGCTATCTCTTTAATCTTACCCCAAACGATTACTTTCTTG
>JAKBYW010000345.1:0-3446 GCA_021840275.1 Chloroflexota bacterium
GCATTTTTCGCTCAAATTCAAGGCTTTTGGCGCACGAAGCGAAAGCCCTGAAAAAATAAAGGACAATCCCATGAAAACCCGCAAAAATACAGTCTAAGTGATGAGCTTTGCTGGTTGACAATTGGCAAATCGACGGAAATCGAAATATACAATCTACGGCGTTGGTGTGACCCTCGGCAACGGCGTGTGAGTTGGCAAGGGTTTGAACTCCAGCATTGGATATAACGTCGGTGTTCGTTCCGGCGCGGGAGTGGGAATCAATGGAAGCCAGCCGCTGTAACCGAAGTATGAGCTCAGGAAAGCAGCGCGTTCATCAGGTGTCATCGGGCGCGGACGGGCGTAATCTTCCAGCATGGCCGTCAACAATTCAGTGCTGATGTAATGTCTATCGTAAAAAACGTGGCGGTCGATAAATTCCCAGCGTTGGGCAGGCTGAGGCGGTATGCTGGGGTTGGTGGGATCGGGCGGCTGGTTGCCCATCTGGTCATAAAAAAAATTGCCCAATCCATAATGAATGAATGTGTCTTTGTAAAATTCCATTTGAAGCGGCGCATGCGCCTGGCTTCCGCTGACGATGACCGCACCGGCATCGGCGGCTTTGCGAAAATCAACTGATTGCCACGGCATGACCTGCGGCGAATAACCTTCCTTATATTGAAACGTGACGATGGGCAGATAACCTTGCGCGCGCGCTTGTCCGATCTCTGCGGCAAGTTGGGTGTAATTACATGGATTCGCTCCGGGAGAATAGTCTGTTGCAAGTGGTTGAGGAGGCTCGCCGGCATTGCAACCGATAAAAGCAATTTTGTTTCCGTGATTCTCGATCAACAGCGGCTTCTGCGCCTCGGCAAGATTTGCGCCTCCGCCATAAGTTTGCATATTATTTTGTTTATAAAGATTCAACGTATATAAAAACGGGCCAACGCCATCATCCAAAATATGCGGGCCAGTCAGTTCAACCACTTTCACGCCAATGTCAACCAACAATTGAATATATTTTGGATCGCTGCAACGCGGCCACCTCTGGCTGGGATTCGGCGGCGGGCAATTCGGAGCGAACGAAGTCTTGTTACTAACGTGCAGGATGTCTGCCTGACGAAGCTCATCGCCGATATCCTGCGCAGGGTAATCAATGCCCTTGACTTCCATTTGATACGCGATCCCATTCACCAATGAGGTCGTGCCGGTCATGATGAGCGTTGTTAATTTGGATGCGTCGCGATTGGACGCGGGCAAATCCATATTGGCTGGTAAGGGCGACAGGCCTGTCGCCCTTACAGATGTTTGCAGAGCAAACGTGATTTGCAACGGATATTTGGTAGCATCGAAATCCTTGCGAATGGGCGATTGACCGTCAACAGTCAATACTTTCCATTTTGGATCGAGCGACTCAAACGGGACGATCCCCCATGCCGGAAGATCCTTCCAGGCCTCATCGAGCAATTGATCAGCAGGCGCGGTCTTCACGACCCCGTCAGCGGGCGCGCCCCACAGCGCGGTGAACGCACTGAGAGTGGATTCAGCCATCCATAACGGACGCACCTCACCCCTTCCCCCCTCTCCCAATGGGAGAGGGGTTGGGGGTGAGGGCGAACCGTGCCACGCGGATTTTAGATCGTCGAGAGTCACGCCATCCGTCACAGTTGGGAACGGCGCGACAAGGGCATAAATCCATGTAGACGATGGACCATGGACGGTGGACGATGAAACATCAAAGATTATCGAAGCCGATGATGCATCAGATGCGAGTGGAAGCCCCCAACTTTTTGCAATTGTCTGAAGTTGATCAGGAACTGCCAGGCTAATCCAAAGTCCACTGCCAACTTTTGGGAGCAAAGTGGATGTTGCTGCAACTCTTGGTTGCGGTGACAATGATGACGATGATGCGGTCGGTGCGGTAAATGTCTGCGGCGCGCAAGCAGTTAGGATGGCGACGATGAGTAGAAAAATTTTTTTCACGGAGACGAATTATAGCCGGAGAATTTTTTGACGTAGAAGAACTTATTTAATTTTTAGATGGCATTGCGAGTGAAGCAGGACCGAGTGCATTATCCCAGTGCTTGATGGGACACTTTATTGGGCAGCGTTGACATTTTCTTTTACTCTCTTCGCTCAAGCTCATCAGGTGTCGGCTTTTGGAAGAAAGCAATCCAAGGCTTCATCGCTTTCTCGGAAATAAGAAAACTTTCCTGTGAAGGCCGCGAATTCCTTTTCTGAAGCCGCCTCAATAACTCATCCTCCGGCACATCTAGATAGTGTACTTCGCTACTAGCACCAAGTTGCTTCGCACGCAATCGATAATCTTCGCGTTCTTCTCGCGCCCAAAGACCGTAATCAAGGATAACATTCGTTCCCAATTCCAGCGCTCTACTAGCTGTATTCCAGAGCATGGCCTCGATTAGGCTATGCCGAGCATCGTGTTCTGGTTCTTCTGCATCTTGACCAAAGAGACGTATGTGCCACTCATCAAGATTCAATCGAAGCGCCGGTAGTTCATGTTCAAGCTTTTGCGCTAACGTTGTTTTCCCTGAACAAGGAAGCCCAACCATCAAATGGAGAGTAGCCACACTTCTTACTCCTAATGGTTATAATGACATTGCAAAACTACTTTAGTTCAATTCGATTCAGCGTAAATGATGCTAATGCTTCTTCATCAATCGTCACACCGAGGCCAGCGCCGCGCGGCACATCGATGGTGCTGTCAGCATTGATGGCAAAACGCTGATGCGTGATGTCACGCTGATAATAACGATCGGAGGCGGAAACATCGCCGGGCAAGGTGAAGCCGGGCATAGAAGCCAGCGCAAGATTCGAGGCGCGGCCAACACCGGTTTCCAACATGCCACCGCACCAGACAGGAATATTTTGTTTACGGCACAGGTCGTGAATTTCCAGCGCCTGACTTAATCCGCCGACGCGCCCAGCCTTGATGTTGATGATGCGGCAGGCTTGCATCTCCAGGGCATAGCGCGCGTGGCGCGGCGTGAGTATACTTTCATCGAGACAGATTGGCGTCTTGAACTGCTTCTGCAATTTGTGATGATCCCAAATATCGTCTTCAAACAAAGGCTGTTCGATCAGCAAAAGATTCAAATCATCGAGCGGCTTGAGCGTCTGTGCCGACTCTAAAGTGAAGGCTGAGTTCGCATCCACTTGCAGACGAAGAACAGGGAATTTTTTTCGCACAGCGGACGCATCGCCGACATCGCGTCCCGGTTTGATCTTGATCTTGACGCGTGCATAGCCCTGTTCAACATATCCGTTCACGGTTCTCACCAGGACTTCGGGCGACTCCTGCAGCCCAACCGACACCCCCACCTCAACTTTGTCGCGTGTCCCGCCGAACATTTCGCGCAGCGATTTCCCGTCGCGCTTGCCGAGCAGATCCCACAGCGCCATTTCGACACCGGCCTTGGCAAGGTGATGTCCGCGTATGCCGGAGACAC
>JAKBYW010000346.1:0-3445 GCA_021840275.1 Chloroflexota bacterium
AAGAAGCAGGGCCAGAAAATGAAACGGAAGCGGATATTCCTCGGTCGAATTTCCACCCTGTAGTGTGATGTTGAGACCGTACAGCCAAAGGACTGTTCCGAACAGAGCCGGTAAAACTCCCCACAACTTTTTTATTAAGATATAGGAAAACCAGATCGCTGCAAACAGTGAAATAAACTCAATGAGCCAGATGCCCCAGCGCAAACCATGGCCGACCCAAAGTCCAAGCGCATCAAAATAAAAAATGGCGGGAGGTTTGTGATCCCAGGCATCCTTGTACGGCAGTTTCCCCAGCAAAATCTGTTGGCCGATATAGGAAAATATCCCATAATCGCGGCCAGGCAAGTTGATACCAGGGTTTGACTGTATCAGTACTGTTAAGGCCAATATTCCAGCTAACGCTATTACTAAACCTTTACTGAGGATATTGATATTGCGGGAAGTAATGGATGATGTCCTGACCATCTGGGTTCATTCTATTGATGGATATACCGTTTATTGGCCGTCCGAATTGGGCTGTATTATACTCCGCTCATGACTCGCCTAAAGTTTCTTTTTATTGTTATCGCCGTATTATTTTTAACGGCCTGTGTCCCTGCGGCTTCAGCTCCCACGCCCATTCCAAAAATGAATGTCAGTCCATACGATGGTCAATGGGAAGCTCATGCTGTGACGACAGATGGACTGGTGATCGACCTGGTTTTCAGGATTCGCGGTTCAACCTTTCAATCTTTGATATATACATACAAAGGCCAAGAAGGCGAATCCTGCAATTTTGTGGTTTTGCCTGCCTCCCTTCCGCCCATCGCGGACGATTCGTTTTCGGTCACTGTATCGAATGTATCCATTGACGGCAAATTCGATTCTCCCGTTTCTGCTTCGGGGCGCATTTCCTTTATAGAGGTAAATGGAGAAAGGGCATTTAATTGCGTTGCAAATGTCCGCGCGCAATGGACGGCCGTCCGGAAACCGGAGGCCGCATCCGTGCCCACCGCGCCTGTGACGAGTTCATGGTGCGGGAAGAATGTCAATTGCCGCGACCTGCTGATCCAGCTGATGATCTTTGGATTGGTGAACGGCGCAATCCTGGCATTGAACGCCATCGGCGTGACGGTCATCTACAGCACAGTGCGCACGTTGAATCTAGCGCATGGCGATGTGTTCGCCCTGACGACCGCGCTGGTCACCTCCACCATAAATTTTGTCGGCATCAATCAGAACTGGCCTGCCTCCACGCGTATCCTTGCATTATGCGGAGTCTTGCTGGCGTCAATAATCTTCGGCGCGTTGTTGAGCGTCGGCGTGGAGGAACTGGCCTTCCGTCCGTTTCGCGGACGCTCGAAGCTGGCTCCGCTGATTGCTTCGCTGGGCATTTCGTTTATTCTGTATCAAGGCTCGCTGGTTTGGCGCACATTTCAGGCCTCGTTTATTCGCGGCGAACATCGCAGTGTGCCGGGGCTGAACGAAGTGCCGACCGATGGAATCCCGAACCTGCTTCCGCTTGGAAATCTTTTGCAGGGCAAAGTTGTTCTGCAATTCCCGGATGTGTTCGTATTTGCCGCCGCGATCCTTTTTGTGCTGGTCACAACCTATATTTTGCAAAGAACAAGAACGGGACACGCCATCCGTGCGGTGGCGCAGAATGAAGAACTGGCGCAGATCGTTGGCGTGCCGCGCGATGGAGCCATCCTGCGCGCCTTTGCGTTGGGTGGAGCGCTGGCGGGCGCGGCGGCATTTGTCTTTGCGTTGTATTACTCGCGTCCGTTCGGACAGGCTGGTGCCGAAAGCGGACTCTTCGCGTTCGCCGCCGCATTACTGGGCGGCATTGGCAGTCCGGTCGGCGCGCTGATCAGCGGACTTCTGCTGGGCGTGGTCGGTTCGCTCAGCGATTATTTTCTAACCGCTTCATGGACGCCCGTGCTTTTGCTGGGCTTGCTGACGGCACTGCTCGTCTGGCGGCGCGGCGGCTTCGGCGGGGAATCTTTAACGGAACAAGATTCGGCGCGCGACTCGGTCGTTTTGACGGCACCCGCTTCAAGTCCGAAAATGAAGCGGCTTCTGATCGCGCTTCTGATCGCGCTCGTTCCGCTGCCGCTCATTATGTCCGCCTTCGGCATTGGCGGCCAGATCCTTTTGATCGGCGCCGGTATTTTTATTTTGCTCACGCTCGGCCTCAATCTTTTGCTTGGGCTGGCGGGCGTGCTGGATCTCGGCTACGCCATGAGTTTTGCGATCGGCGGTTATGCCGCGGCTTTGCTTCGGCTTGATTTCATCCTTGTGGTTTTGATCAGCGCGGGGACGGCCGCGTTGTTCGGCTTGCTCAAAGGCGGGCTGGCAACGCGATTGCGCGGCGACTACCTAGCTGTCGCGACTCTTGCGCTTGGATTGGTGACCCAGCAAGTCATCATAAACGCGCCGACTCTGACCGGCGGTGCGAATGGACTCAGCTCCCTGCCGCCACCGCATCTTTTCGGACTGACGCTGGCCGCGCCGTCCGCACAGGTTTATCTCGTCTTTGGCTTTGTGCTTCTCGCCGCGCTGGCCAGCCGACGGTTGATCTCGTCCCGCACCGGCCGCGCCTGGATCGCCGCGTCAGAAGATGAAACCGCCGCCATTTCCTTTGGCGTGGATATGGCGCGTTATCGCTTGCTGGCTTTTGTGCTTTCATCCGGGCTGGCAGGAATCGCAGGCGCATTGTATGCCAGTGCGTATCGCTACATTGATCCCGACATGGCGGCCTTTCATGTTTCGGCCATGATGCTGGCGATGGTCATTCTAGGCGGCGCGGGCAGCGTCGGCGGGGCGGTGCTGGGAGCGATTCTGATTTACAGTTACGACAAAGTCATCGTCGGACAGTTGGCGGTCTTGATCGCTCTGCTCTGGCCGCAGGGTTTATACATTGGCATGGTTCCCGATATTCGCGGCACGAACTTTTTCAACTTTGGGATCGCGTTGTATCTGACGGTGTTGTGGAGGGCCAGGAGAAAATAACTTTAACGACTTTCTAACCGTCGATGGTCTTTTGTGCGTGCTATAATCTCGTCGTATGCTGGAGGTCTGAATGACAGAATACACGTTCACCATCTTGATTGAACGCCAGCCAGAGGGCGAATATCTGGTATCCGTACCCGCTTTGCCGGGCTGTTACACGCAAGGAAGCACGCTGGAAGAGGCGCGGCGGATGGCTGAGGATGCTATTCAGGCATATTACGCCAGCCTGCGCAAACATGGCGAGCCAATCCCTGTCGAATGACCAGCCGAGCAATTCATCGGTCAATTAAGCGTGATGATGGAGTCAACTTAATGCCGCGCCTGCCCCCTGTCACTTCCCGTCAGGTCATTGCGGCATTGGAGAAGGCTGGCTGGAATCGTATATAAAGGATTGGGCGGTTTGCGACACTTTTTCGACCGAGGTTCTTGCACCAATTTTAGAAGAAAGAGTAAA
>JAKBYW010000010.1:0-15958 GCA_021840275.1 Chloroflexota bacterium
GCATGATAAGCGTGGATTTTGGTAGATGAAAATTCGTGATCATTGCATCCACAACTTTGAACTGATATCCCGGCAGAATAAAAATGGAAGTGGGACCGATAAATGCCGATATTCGATATTCGCTATTCGATATTCGGGAATCGTCGAGAGTCGAATTACCGAGTTTCGAATATCGACCCGCACTTTCAAGCGTTCTCACCGATGTCGTTCCAACCGCGATTACCCGTCCACTATTTTGTTTTGTTTGATTAATTAAATCCGCAGTTTCTTGCGGAAGCTCGCACCATTCCGTGTGAATTTTATGTTGCTGCGGGTCGTCTTCAGTTACGGGCGCAAACGTATCCAGGCCAACATGTAAAGTGACGTAAGCAATCTTTACACCCTGCGCCTGCAACTCGCTCAACAAATTCAGCGTGAAGTGCAGTCCAGCCGTCGGCGCGGCGGCGGAACCCGGCTCGTGAGCATAAACCGTTTGATAGCGTTCCGGGTCATTCAACTTTTCGTGGATGTACGGCGGCAGCGGCACATTTCCCACTTTGGAAAAATGCGGCTCGATAGGTTCGCTAAAACGGATGAGACGTTCGGAGCCTTCGAGAATTTCCAAGATCTCCACTTCGGGTCCATCCTCGACTTTGATCTTGCTCTTCGTTTTCAGACCTTTCCCACCCACCAGGGCTTCCCACGTTAACGCCTCGCAACGGCGGAGCAGGAGCAATTCAACGCGACCGCCGCTGGGCTTGCGGGCAAAGATGCGGGCTGGGATGACGCGAGTTTGATTAAGCACCAGCAAATCGCCCGCACGCAGGTAATCGCTGATATCGCGGAAGATTCTGTGCTCCAGTTTCCCTGTATCACGATAAAGCACCAGCAAACGCGACAAATCGCGCGGCTCAGCGGGAGTCTGCGCGATGGAGGATTCAGGAAGATGATAATCGAAGTCGGAGGTTTTCAAAGTAGTCTATCAAATATATTTCCCCGAGCGCGGGATGGTCAAATTATACGCCCAACCAAAGAACAAATACAAGAAATGATGGAAATGCTCCAAACTTAATTTTGGCTGGCGTTGGAGCCAAGCACGCGGGCTGTGAGCAGTCTTGTTTAAAGATGGCATTCTATATAAAAGAAAGGTCGATCCGGCCCTCGATAACCCGGATGATATAATCCCGAAAACCAACCTGCAAAGGACTCTCCATGAAAATCGGAATCATCGGCGCAATGGACGAGGAACTGCTCCCCATTCGCCGGCACACGCAACACCTTGAGCAAATCCAAAAGTCGAACCGCATCTTTTGGCGCAGCAGTGTTTACGGCCATGAAATTTACCTGACGCGCTGCGACCCGGGCAAGGTCAACGCCACACTGGCGGCACAGCAATTGATCGATCATTTTGAAGTCAACGCCGTTTTCAACATGGGCAGTTCGGGCGCGCTGGCACCCGAACTCGAAGTCGGCGATCTGGTTGTTGCAACCGAGGCCATCCAACATGACTTTGATATCACCGGTTGGGGCTTGAAACCAGGCGAGTTGATCTTCGATGTATTGACCGCAAAAAACACCGGACAGTTAAACTTCCGCTCACAACAGATTTTCGACTCAGATATAAAATTATCACAACTGGCGTTTGACTCAGCCCGCCAAATCGAGTTGACCGAACTAAACGGCTACGCCCCAAAAATCCACATGGGCCGGATTTTGAGCGGGGACCAATTTATCAACCGGCGGGATAAGGCCGAGCAGCTTTGGAATACTTTTCACGGTCTGTGCACAGACATGGAAGCCGCGGCAATTTCACATACCTGCTCCATCAACAACGTGCCTTTTCTCTGCATCCGCGCCATCTCGGACAAGGCGGATCACACCGCCACCGTTTCTTTCACAGATTTTTTAGCCGAAGCCACCGCTAATTATGGAAAGATCTTTGACCTGGTCATCAACAGGATAGACAGCGCGCTCTAAGATGTTCAGCGAATCAAAAAGCCGCAGGAATTGATTTCCCTGCGGCTTTTTCTTACTGGCTATCAAGCTCTGATCAAGCGCAGAACATACAGAAATACCAGGGCTCCGACCACAGCTGTAATGAACATGCCAAGCAGACCTGCGCCAACTGAAATATGAAGCAGGCCGAAGAGCCAGGCGCCGACAAAGGAGCCGATCACACCGATGATCAAATCACCGATCAAACCAAATCCCTTGCCTTTCATGATTTTCCCAGCCAGCCAGCCGGCCAGAATGCCGAGCACAACGAGGATGATAATACTTGCCATGATTTATTCTCCTTTTCTGTTTTCAATGAAGTTTACTACTTCGTTGAAGTATACAATAAAAAATCAGGGACAACTCGACGAGTCGTCCCTGCAAAAATCAAATTAGTGACCGCTGGGCATGGGCGTCTGCGAAGCGCCGCGTCCACCCCATTTACCGGGCCAGCCGGGCAGGAAAGCCGCCAGTATCAAGGCCCCAATTGAAGCGTAGAAAGTGAGGCGATAAGCCGCTTCGAAGCCTTGCATGGTTTGGTCGCAGGCCAGTTTCAGGCCTGCAATGATCTGGGACTTGGCCACATTCGCAACCTGAACCGGCAGCGAAGCAAGAGAAGCATCCGTACCCGGTGGCAAATTATCCTGTACCGCAACGCCGGGCGTCTCACACACACCAAAAGGAGTGGTGATATTGACAATTTCATCCTGCATCTTGTTCTGCATGGCTTGAATATCGGGCGACAGGAAACCAACCAAAATCGTCGCCAACGCGGCCACTGAAACAGCCTGGACGACAAAGCGGGTACTGTTCAATAAGGATGAACCGCGCGGCAAAAGATCAAGATGAATACTGCTCAACGCAGTAACATAGGAAGTCTGCAACGTCAAACCAACAGCAAGTCCGCGTAAAGCCAATAAAAACACAATATAACTGATTGGCGTCAGCGCCTGGATTTGAGAAAGTTGCCAGGTATTGACACACAAGATGATAAATCCGACCACCATGATCATGCGCGGACCGATCTTATCGTAAAGCCGCCCGGCTATCGGAGTTGCAAAAGCTGAAGTGGCGGCCACACCCAATAAAATGAATCCCGCCTCGAGCGCAGTCCGACCGCGGAAAGATTGCAGATAGATCGGCATCAGGAATTCCGCACCGAACAAAGCTACGGTCGCAACGTAACCCACCAGGCTGGCATTAAGAAAAACAGGGTTGGCAAAAAGTCGCAGATTGACCATCGGTTCTTTCGCCACATACAACTCAATAATGGCATGCACCGCCAGCACAAGCGCCCCAAAACCTAATAGAATTAATGTAGTGGAACCGGTCCAGCCAAAATTCTCGGCTTCGGTAGCGGCATACAGCACCAGGCCAAAACCGGCAACAGCGGTGATCAGCCCAGCCGGGTCAAAGATGGGACGTTTCTCGACGCGATAGTCCAACAGGAAGCTCGAGCCGAGAAATACACCGACGATCCCAATTGGCACATTGACAAAGAAGATGGCGCGCCAGATATTAATATCCACCAACCAGCCGCCCAAAATCGGACCGAGAGCCGGGGCCACGACCAAAGCGATACCAAAGATGCCGAAAGCGGTCCCCTGCTCCTTGGGCGAAAAGACACGATACATTTGCGCAGGCCCGAGCGGCTGGGCGATACCACCGCCAAAGCCTTGCAAAGCCCGCGCTGCGATCAGCGTTCCCAGTGAAGGAGCGATCCCGCACAGGAAAGAACCCAGGGTAAAGAGAGCCAATCCCAAAAGATAAATGCGTTTGATGCCAAAGCGGTCCGCCAAAAAGCCGGAGATGGGCGTGGTGATTCCCAACGCCAGCACATAAATGCTTAAAACCCATTGGGCATCTGTCAGCGTGGCGCCGAACTCGAGACGTAATGTTGGGAAGGCGATATTCACGATGGTAGAATCCAAAATGACCATGAATATCCCGAACATCACGGCGATCAACACTTTCCATTTCCGTTCCAAACCTGCCGGTTTGCTTGCTGGGGCGGCCTCAATCATCATATATCAGATTACCTTTCTAAAATGAGTTTCCGATGGGGTTTAAAGAATCCAACCATTTATTACTGAATGTTCTTGTTTGTAGGATACGGATGGGACTGCTTCGTTGTTGCTTACCTCGGTACGAGACGGGTGGATTATACGGCAAAATGGCCGGCTTCAATCATCACGCAGGCAGGAGCGACGATACGGCTTATTGGTCACATCGCAGTGTTTTGGCAATTGCTCGATCCCACTTTATCTTGATTTTTTTACATCAACATTACATCCCCTTAATATTCACCTTACCTCTCTTAACTATACTCCAAGCAATCCCATAAGGAGGCTCAATGCTTAAAATAGGAACTGCACTAAAGTTATCGGTCATCGTAACACTGCTTCTTGCCTGTTCGTTGTTAACTCCCCAGGCGCAATTCAATACGCCTGCCGCGCCGCCGCAGTCGAACACCTCTTCTGCAAACAACCAACCCGCCAACAATTCCAATCCCGCCAGTAACAATCCGGCTTATTCGGGCGTTACACCTCTACCGGCGTCCAATGATCTTGTCACGGCGCGATCCAAGATAAAGCATATCGTTATCATTATGCAGGAGAACCGTTCGTTTGATACATATTTCGGAACATATCCGGGAGCCGACGGCATTCCAACCCAGAACGGAAAGTTCACCGTTTGCGTAAACGACCCCGCAACCAGGCTATGCGTCTATCCATTTCATGATGCGGCCAATCGAAATCTTGGCGGCCCGCATGGGCAGAAGAATGCCGCCGCAGATATCAACAGCGGCCAGATGAACGGTTTTATCAGCCAGGCCGAAATGGGCAAGGCCAATTGCGAAAGCACCCACGATCCCAACTGCGGCGGCGGTTCAACCGATGTGATGGGCTATCACGATGCGCGCGAGATTCCCAACTACTGGACCTACGCCCAGGATTTTGCATTACAGGATCATCTATTCGAGCCGAACGCTTCATGGAGCTTGCCGCAGCATTTGTTCATGGTCTCAGAGTGGTCAGCCACATGCAGCAAGGCTCACGATCCGATGAGTTGCATCAACGCCCTGCAATCGCCGGGCAACCCGCCGGATTTCCATCCCAATCGTCCAAACCAAGGCAACCGCCCGGCACCCGATTACGCTTGGACAGACTTGACCTATCTGCTATTCAAGAATCAAGTTGCATGGAAATATTATGTCCAGACCGGAACCCAACCGGATTGCGCCAACGATGCGGCAGAATGTCCGCCGGTTCACCAGGATGCCAAAACCCCCGGAATATGGAATCCACTTCCATACTTTGATACCGTCAAACAGGATGGACAGCTTCAGAACATCACAAACGTCACGAATTTTTATGCAGATGCCAGGAATGGAACACTGCCTTCCGTCAGTTGGATCACGCCCAGCGGCCCGAACAGTGAGCATCCACCGGCTCTCGTCAGCGATGGACAGGCTTGGACTACAAGCCTGATCAACGCCGCGATGCAAGGCCCCGACTGGAACAGCACCGTTATCCTGCTCTCGTGGGACGATTGGGGCGGCTTCTACGACCATGTTGTCCCGCCAAGCGTGGATCAGAATGGATATGGCTTGCGCGTGCCAGCCATGGTCATTAGTCCGTACGCCAAACAGGGCTTCATTGACCATCAAGTTCTGAGTCACGATGCATACGTCAAGCTCATCGAGGATATTTTCCTCGGCGGCCAGCGGATCGATCCCACAACAGACGGTCGTCCGGATCTTCGACCGACCGTGCGAGAGAACGCGCCAATCCTTGGCGATTTGCTCAAAGACTTCGATTTTAACCAGACCCCGCGTCCTGCGCTTGTACTTCCGGTCAATCCCCCGCCCGGACCGGCTTCGATCCCTGGAAGTTAATCCAATCCCAAACCTTGCTTGCTAAGAAAAGTCTTGCAGAGAAAATTCTGCAAGACTTTCAATTCAATTTGAAGTGATTAATATCCACGATGTCCATGTTCGACTTTTTCAATGGCGGCCAGCCAATCCGGCAGATTGTTGAATAATTTTTTCATGATCTCGCGCGTCCGCTGGATGAACAAGTTGTAATCGCCGTATGCTTCTCCGCCGCTGGGACTCACCAGGTCGCTCACGCCGCGCAAGATCAAGGCCCGAATCCCATTCTTTTTCGCTGTCCATGCAATCGCGCCCGATTCCCAATCTGCCGCAACCGCATCATATTTCTTGACCAGCATCGGAATGTCTCCTGCGACGATATCGCGGTCGCCAGAAACAATCAGCCCGCGCAAGACTGGGCCCGGCAAAACGCGCGGCAACCAGGATAAATTCAATTCGGTTACGTAAAAGGCGATTTCCTCCGAACCATCGGTCATCTGTTCAAAGATATCATAGATAATTGTTTTTTCGACCAGGATGATAGTTCCCCGTTCAATGCGACCTTGAAATCCGCCGCAGGTTCCGAGGTTGACCAACAAATCCGGTTTGAAGTGATCAATCACATATTGCGCCGTGGCCGCTGCAGATATTTTTCCCCAACCGCCATGAAAGAGTGTCAGGTACCGGGTATCAAGTGTCAGGTCGGCGAATTCGCCAAAGGGAGAGTGTTCAAGCGCGAGATTCGGATAAAGCTCCTTCACTGTGCGCCATTCCGCGTTGGCAGAGATGATGACCGCAATTTTCATTTGATATTCCCGGTAAGATAATCCATTAGAAATTGAAGCGCCGCATCTGCCGCCGAAGATTTATTTTGAACGCGGTTGCCATCGAAATGGAAGAGGCGCGTCCATTCGCCGTCCGGTGCGACGAGTGCAACCCAAACTGTGCCGACGGGTTTATCGGGCAATCCGCCGCCAGGACCGGCAATACCGCTTACCGAAATTGCAATGTCCGCATTGAGGACTTTGTTTACGCCGCGCGCCATCTCGATGACCGTCTCGCGTGAGACGGCGCCATATGTTTTTAGCGTATCCCATGAGACGCCCAGCAAGGCAACTTTGGCTTCATACGCGTAGGCCGTCACGCCTCCTAGAAAATATTCTGATGAGCCAGCCACATCCGTGATGTGGCTGGCAATTAATCCACCGGTGCAAGATTCAGCCGTTGCCAGTTTCATCCTCCGCACGCGGAGCAGATCGCCGATCACGTTTTCCGGTTTTGTCATGCCCAGCATTATAAGCAAAAACCTCCCGCACATGCGGGAGGTTTCCATTTTGATTTCGTTCAATTTAATAACCGGGAGTGGTTCCCAATCCTTGCTGAATTTGCTGGAACATATTTCGAATAGCCGGGCCAAGAAGCGCAATCGAACCTCCAATCAAACAGGCACATAAGAATCCAATTGCCAACCCGGGGATAAACAGTGAGCCAATCGCCGCACCCCAACCGAATTGGTTCACACCCTTGATTGCCATGATCTCGAGTACAAGAATGTAAAGGCCTGCAATGGCAATGATCGCACTGAAACAAAGTCCAACAAACGGAATGGCAGACAATAAACTTAGCACACCTGTAACAATAGAGAATGGTACCAGAATGGCTGCCAGCGCATAAGCTAGTTGCCCGCTATTGCCTTTGCCGCCGAACATCTTCGCGATCCACTGAATGATCGCTGTGCCGATTGCAAAGAATAAAGTGGCGATAACAGCAACAATCGGCGCACCGCAGATTGCAGTAATCAATCCGCCGCCAAATCCATTAACGAATTGTCCGTTACTGCCATATTGCTCCAGAATACGGCGCATAGCAACGCCTTGTACAAGCGATGACAGGAAAAATTGGATCAAATAACCAACAAAAATCCACAGATAGGCCGTGGTTGCTTTTGCGCTCGGCGAGCTCGCCATTGCCGCAAAAGTAGATTCATTGGGCTTTGTCAGCGCATCCATCCAAACCTGGAAAAACGGTTTGGGACCTGCGGGCATAACGGGGGTGTTCGACATATCATTCATGAGAGTCTCCTTTTTAATAATTTTTCATACTTATAGCACAACCGATAACTGGCCTCAATAGTGCAAAACACCTATTACCAAACCCGGATACGGGTAAAATTACTGGCATGGAAATTGCCGAGCATCTCAAGGGAATCCTTGCCACGCTTCCCGCCAAATCCGGTTGTTACATTTATCATAACGCGGCTGGTACGATTATTTATGTGGGTAAAGCCATCAGCCTGAAGAATCGCGTACGATCTTATTTCCATGCTGATGCAAGTCACGATGCCAAGACGCGGCGTCTCGTGCGCGAGATCGCCAACATCGAATGGATCGTGGTCGGGTCGGAGCTTGAGGCGCTGATCCTTGAGATGAATCTGATCAAGAAACATCGTCCCAAATACAACATCCGCCTCAAGGACGATAAGCGTTATCCATACATCAAGGTTCATTGGAATGAATCTTTCCCAAAAATCACGGTCACGCGACAAATGGCCGAAGACGGCTCGCGTTATTTCGGGCCGTACACTTCAGCATGGGCGGTTTATCAAACGCTGGATGTACTGCGCCGCATCTTCCCATATTTGACGTGTGACCGTGAGATCACCGGGCAGGATAAACGGGCGTGTCTTTACTACGACATCAAGCTGTGTACCGCACCCTGTATCGGCGCGGCGACCCAGGCCTCGTACCGCCAAATGATCTCCGACCTGATGGACTTCCTAAGCGGACACAGCGAAGGTATCGTGACACGTTTGCAAAACGAAATGGAAAAGGCGTCCGAAGAAATGCGTTTCGAAAAAGCCGCGGCACTGCGCGACCAACTCAAAGCGATCCAATCCATCATCGAACGCCAGAAAGTTGTCTTCGCCACAGACTATAAAGATTCTGATGTGCTCGCCATGGCGCGTTCTGACGGCGAGGCTTGCGTGCAAATATTCTTCATCCGCGGCGGAAAGTTGATTGGGCGCGAGTATTTTATTTTGGAAGGCACCGAAGATGCTGCGGACGAGGAAGTGATGAGTCAGTTCGTCAAACAGTTCTACACCGAAGCCGCGACGATTCCCGCCCAATTAATGTTGCCCGAAGAAATCGAGGAAACAAAAATTATCGGTCAGTGGCTGAGGTCAAAACGCGGCGGAGAAAAAGTGGAAATCTTCGTTCCGAAGGAAGGCCAGCCGCACGAGTTGGTTCAGATGGCGGCAGAAAATGCCAGCGAGACCTTATCGTCGCTTCGGGCTCAATGGCAGGCCGACACGCACAAGCAGGAACAGGCGCTGGCAGATCTGCAATCAGCGTTGCAGTTGCCTGCGCCGCCCAATCGCATCGAGTGTTATGACGTGTCGCATACGCAGGGCGTGGCGACCATCGGTGCGATGGTGGTTTTCGAGCAGGGTGTGCCAGCAAAAAATCTTTATCGCAAGTTCAATATCGATAGCACGAGCATCGGCGCACCGGACGATTTCGCGTCGATGGAAGAGATGTTAACGCGGCGTTTTCGCAGATGGCAGGGAAGCCAGGAAGCAGAGTCTGCTCCCGGGTCCAAGCCGGATGCGTCGTTCTCCTTCCTGCCGGACCTGATCATCATCGACGGCGGCAAAGGCCAGCTTGGACGCGCGGTCGATGTCCTGGAAAAATTCAACCTGCTCAGCAAAGTGCCTGTGGTAGGATTGGCGAAACAACAGGAAGAAATCTTCTTTCCGCACAAGTCAGATTCGCTGATGCTGCCGCGTCATTCTCAGGGTTTGTATCTCGTGCAACGCATCCGTGATGAGGCGCATCGCTTCGGTATCGCGGCCCATCGTAAGAGACGTTCAAAGCTGGGTATGGCTTCCCAGTTGGATTCGATCCCCGGTATCGGCCCGGCACGCAGAAAAGCTCTCTTGAAACATTTCGGTTCTGTGGATAAGATTAGAGACGCTTCGCTCGAGGAATTAACTGCCATCCACGGCGTGACAAAATCAGCGGCGGAAAGTATAAAGGCTCATTTGGAATGAAACATGTCTGGATCGTTGACGATGACGAAGAAATGACCCGCGCAGTCAAGTTGATGTGGAAAAACCTGCCCGTTATCATGCTTTCAACCGAAACGCCAGACGTAACTATAGACCGGGCCATGTAATTAGGCGCGGGTGGCTATGTCTCAAAGCCGGTTACGATAGAGGAATTATAGAAGGTCGTGAACGCGGCCTTCAAGAAACATCGGAAAGGTTAGATTAGGAATGTCAAAAAGAAATCAAAGCAAGAAATCAAACAAGCCGAGCACGGCACAGATCGTCATGCTCATTTTCTCACTCATCATTGTGCTGTCTGTAGTGCTGTCTCTGTTCGCAAAGATATAAAAATTGGGTAAAGTATTTTTGGTTGGGGTCGGCGGATTCGTCGGCTCCATTTTACGCTATCGGTTCAGCGGCTGCATCCAGCAATGGACTCAAAGCACAGCGTTTCCATTTGGCATGCTGGTCGTCAACTTGGTCGGCTGTCTGGTAATCGGCTTTCTCTCGCAATTAGCGGATGCGCGCGGCGTGTTCACCATCGGGATGTGTGCGCTGGTCTTTGTCGGCGTGCGGGGTGGGTTCACCACTTTCTCCTCGTTTGCAAACGAAAGCATGAACCTTTTCCGCGGCGGCGCGTAAGCGAATAAGTAAATCGCTCTGGTATAATCTGGCTCGCAAAATAATCGAATGCAAAATGTGACCCCCGAAATGGGGGTTTTTGGTGAAAAGGTTTCTTCATGTTAGACAAACTGGCTGGAATAGAACAACATTATGAAGATCTCGGAAATGAATTTCTCGAGGTCGGCTCGAACTATCAACGCGCGGCGGAGATCAATAAAGAACGCGTGGATCTTGAGCCGATCGTCAGCAAGGCACGCGAATATCGTCAGGCCATGAAACGCCTGGAGGAAGCCAGGGCCATTCTCGAAGTTGAGAACGACGCGGAATTAAAGTCAATGGCCGAAGCCGAAATCGTGGACCTGACCCCCAAGATCGAAGTTCTCGAAAAAGAGATCAAGGGCTTGCTGGTCCCAAAGGATCCGCGCGATGACAAAAACGTCATCGTCGAAGTCCGCGCCGGTACCGGTGGTGATGAGGCCGCCTTGTTCGCCGCAGACTTGTTCCGCATGTATTCACGCTACGCCGAAGAAAAACGCTGGAAGGCCGAGATCATGTCCGAAAACGCCATTGGCATCGGCGGATACAAGGAAGTTATTTTCGAGATCAAAGGCAAAGGCGCATATTCAAAGTTGAAATACGAATCGGGCGTGCATCGTGTGCAGCGCGTGCCGGCCACCGAAGCGCAGGGACGCATCCACACATCCACCGCCACCGTGGTCGTATTGGCCGAAGTGGATGATGTTGACATCGAGATCCCGGACTCGGATATCGAGATCGAAGTCTATCGCTCGTCTGGCGCAGGCGGGCAGAACGTGCAAAAGAACTCAACGGCCGTGCGCTTATATCACAAGCCGACCGGCATGATCGTCACCTGTCAGGATGAACGCTCGCAGTTGCAAAACAAATTACGCGCGTTGAGCATCCTGCGCGCCCGCTTGTATGAAATCGAAGAACAGAGACGCCGCGCCGAACTCGAAGCCGACCGGCGCTCACAAGTCGGAAGCGGTGAACGCTCTGAAAAAATTCGCACTTATAACTATCCACAGAACCGTGTCACTGATCACCGCATCGGCGTTTCGAACTACAATCTGCCCGCGGTGATGGACGGCGCGATCGAGCAGTTCATCGATGAACTCTCCACGCGCGACGAAGCAGATCGTCTCTCCGCCACTGGCGCAGAAGACGACGAATAAATTTGATGAGACTTGGCGACGTTTTGCAAAACACGGTCGCCCGAATCAAAAGCGACTGGCCTGAACTGGATGCGCAACTCATCCTTGCTCATGCGCTGGACAAACCACGCACATGGATATTGGCTCATCCCGAAGCGCCTCTCACCGCCGCTCAACTGGGCTCCGTTCAACAAGCTGTCTCTCGCCTAGAAGCGGGTGAACCGCTTCCCTACATTATCGGCCGCTGGGAATTCTTCGGCCTGGATTTTGATGTCACGCCGGATGTACTGATCCCGCGCCCTGAGACCGAACTGCTGGTCGAACGCGCGCTCGCGTGGCTGCAATCCACTCCAGAAGCGCAATCGGTTGCAGACATTGGAACAGGTTCGGGTTGTATCGCCGTCTCGCTCGCCGTCCACGTTCCTGAATTGCAAGTCGTGGCAACAGATATTTCATCAAAAGCCCTCGCAGTTGCTCATCGCAACGCACGCAAATTTCACGTTGAACATCAAATTGAATTTGTTGAATGTAACCTACTACCGACCTCCGACAATTTGCCGCCATCATCCTTCGATATGATTTGCGCTAACCTGCCCTACATTCCCACGGAGACGTTGCACAGTTTGATTGTTTATGGACGCGAACCAACTCTCGCTCTCGATGGCGGCGCCGACGGCCTCGATCTTATTCGACGATTGTTGGCGCTTGCTCCAAAATGGCTTGCTCCCGGTGGGCTGATGCTGCTTGAGATCGAATCCACGCTTGGAGCGCCAGCTCTTTCGCTGGCCTGCGATTCGTTTTCAGAGGCCGAGATTCACTTGCGTCAGGATTTGACTAGAAGAGACCGATTGCTCGAAATCCAACTATCAAATATATGACGAGAATGATCACAAAAATTCTTCCCGCTGATTCACTTGAAACAATCCAACTGGCATTGAATATTTTACAGGCAGGTGGACTGGTCGCCTTCCCCACCGACACAGTCTATGGCGTTGGAGTATTGGCATTCAATGGCAAGGCAGTTGAATCGATTTATGCCGCAAAAGATCGTCCCGTTGAAAAAGCTATTCCCATCTTAATTGCTGACATGGATGATTTAACGAAAGTTGCTTCGAGCGTGCCGGACATGGCGAAAAAATTCGCCAGCCGCTTTTGGCCCGGACCTCTAACTCTTGTTATTCCCAAACTGGCGACTCTCCCCGATGCCGTTTCAGCCACCGATACAGTTGCCGTGCGCGTGCCCGATCATCAAATAGCGCGCGCTCTCTTACGAGCCGCCGGACCGATGGCAGTTACATCCGCCAACATCTCAGGCCAATCCAACCCGATCACGGCAGACGAAGTCTTTGCGCAGCTCGGCGGGCGCATCGCGCTGATCATTGACGGAGACCGCACACCCGGCGGAGTCCCATCCACGCTGGTAGATTGTACAGGCGCGCGTCCAATCATCTTGCGTGAAGGGCCAATTTCCCTGCAAGAACTCTTATCTGCAACTTAAGCGTGTCTCAGCCAATCTTTAAACGCATGAATATAATAACTATTGCATTCTCCTCTGAAAACCGCGCGGGACTTGGGCAAGTCTCGATGCGGTTTTCATTTTAAACAATCCCCGCATCTTTCTGCCGGCCGGTCTCCAAAATTCTCTCATGCAATTCTTAGTTCGTATTCAGCTTGCATTCAGGACAAAGAATATAATAATAAGTGCATTCTCCTCACAAACCGCGTACGGGTCAGGGCCGACCCAAGCGCGGTTTGGGTTTTTAGAAGCAAAACCCTGCGAAGGTTCGAACCTTCGCAGGGTTTATTTCATGAAAGCGGCCAGGTCGGCGTTATATCTATATTCAACTCGGAAGCATGACCAAGCGCAAATCTGTAATAACCCGCCGAGGCGATCATGGCCGCATTGTCGGTGCACAGGGCAAGCGGCGGAATGTGAACTTTATATTCTTTTTGATTTCTGAACGTATCGCGCAACAAACGGTTTGCAGAAACGCCGCCCGCCACGAGAATTTCTTTTGCGCCGAATTCGCGCGCGGCCTTCATCGTTTTATTGAACAAGACGTCCACGACCGCAGCTTGAAAAGAAGCTGACATATCTGGCACGGGCAGAGGCCTGCCTTTTGATTCAAAGCCTTTTGCTTCGCGCAGGACGGCAGTCTTGACTCCGCTAAAGGAGAAGTTCCACGTCCCTTCGAGCCAGGCGCGCGGAAACTGAAAGCGCGTTGAGTCGCCGTCTTCTGCAGAACGCTGAACGGATGGACCGCCGGGGTACGGCAGTCCCAACAGCCGCGCGACTTTGTCGAAAGCCTCGCCCGCCGCATCGTCCAGAGTGGAGCCGAGGCGTTGATATGTCAAATGATCGGTCATCAAATTAAGTTCACTATGTCCGCCCGAAACGAGTAGAACCATTAACGGGAACTGGGGCTCTTCGGGAATGCTCTCGCCTGCGTTGTAGACCCAGGCCGAATAAAGATGTCCTTCGAGATGATTAACGCCAATCAACGGAAGTCCAGCGCCGATAGATAAACCCTTCGCCGCATTGACACCAACCACCAGCGACCCGGCCAGTCCTGGGCCGCGCGTAACCGCAATCGCGTCAAGCTCACTGAAAGTGAGATGCGCTTTGGATAGAGTCTCTTCAACAACCGGTACGATGGAAAGTACATGCTGGCGCGATGCCACTTCGGGAAAGACCCCGCCGTAGCGCGCGTGAATGTCCATCTGCGAAGCAACGGTGGAAGCTAACAGGGCGCGTCCATTTTCAATAACAGCGCAGGCGGTTTCGTCGCAGGATGTTTCAATGGCAAGGATACGGGCGGAACGCAGAGAGTTCATGGTCTGATAAGAATAAACTTTAAGTTTATAAGATTGTAATACATATAACTTGAGTCAGCAGTCTGATTTTCAAGTATTTGGGAAGATCATAAAAAGGAAATTCATCCTTATTTGCAATTGGTAATATCAATCAGAACACGAAAATCTGCGAGCTCTCCGGTTGCACTGTTATTTTTTTCAAGCCTCTTCATTACTTGAGTACAAGACGCATACAGGCCTTGCTGATAGATAGGCAAGAGATGATCCCAATAACGTTTGTCAATGTAGACGTAATCAAATCCCAGCTTATGCAATTCGGTTGGATCTGGAGCGGCTAAATAAGGAACAAACTGGCTAATGGGAAAACCATCTATGGCGTCAATAGAAAGACGGCCAAACAAAGTCTGACTGCGAAAACCGATTGGATCGAAGACCATGACCTGCGGGTTGAGTCGATTCCAATAAGTCTGACTTATGCGGCTGTCCATGCTGGTAACAAAACTTGATACTTGTGGAGAGAAAATCGCTGTGGTCTGGAACGCAAATAATGCAATGCCGCCAAAGATCGTAATAGCATAACCAATTCCGATACCGATATTTTTCCAGAGCAAGGCGCGTTTAATAGCTCCCCAGAGAGGTTGAATCGCGAGAAAAAGCCATGCACTCAGCCCAAAAGCCGTTAATCGGACAATGTCCCTGGCCGCCGCGTAATTCACAAATAAGGGAATGATTATTCCCAGAAAGGAAGCGATGCCAAGACCAAATTCGAAAGTTCTGGAATGTTTAAGATCACTCTTCATTCGAGAAATAACAATGGGGAACAAGAGAAGGGTGGGGCCGGCTTCAGCCAATATAACGATGACCTGCGCCCAATTCAATAACGACAAACTACCCATGTGACTATCATAGAAAGTAGGCGGCCAACGCAGCGAGAAACTTCCTGACGCTGCCGCACCAGCACCCTGTTTGCCAGTAAAGAAACTGCGCGCGATTTCCGTGATTACTCCGCCCTGTATAAGGCTAAGCAGGCCAGTAACAAGAACGAGCAGCAGGAATTGTCCCGGGAAAGACGAGAATATCTGACGGAAAGACAATTTCTGCCGAAGGATCAGCATTAGAGCCGCCACTCCAACGCCCAATTCCAGCAGGACAAAAATATGTTCCGCACTTAAGGCCAGCGACAAAACAGCGCTCCCCAACAATAGAATTCCAACCGGCTTTAAACTGCGCCGGCCAGCGAGCATAAATATCAGAAGAATCGCCAGAAGCGGCAGAGAGGAAGCACCAGCCCAATCGAAGGTTAACGGATTCAGGATTCCATTGGCGAACGCATAAGGGAATGGAACAGGCGGGCCGCCATCAATTACCCAGGAACGAAATAAAGCCTCAGCCAAAGTTTTCCCCGTTGCGACAGAAGAACCGATGAGAGTAATTTCAGAAGAGATAGAGGCA
>JAKBYW010000347.1:0-3434 GCA_021840275.1 Chloroflexota bacterium
CGCGACCGAAATCTATCAGGGTTTGAAAGCCGGTTTCGAAGAAGTCCAACGCGGGCTTGATCCGAAGCGGGTCAATCACATCATCCTGCTTACCGATGGTCACACCTACGGCGATGAACCAGCCTGCCTGCAATTGGCCGAGGAAGCCTCCAGCCTGAATATCGGCATCAGCGGTATGGGCATTGGCGGCGAATGGAACGACATCTTTCTCGATGCGCTTGCGGGCCGCACCGGCAATAATAGTTCTTACATTTCGCAATCACAGGACATCCAGCGTTTGCTGATGGAAAAATTCAACGCGCTGGGTGATATGTTTGCTGAGGACGTCGAGCTTGATTTTAAGGAACAAGCTGGCGTCCAGGTCAGTTATGTCTTCCGCCTCCATCCCGAAGGCGGCCCCATCTCATCTGAGAATCCCATGCGTCTCGGACCCATTTTGCAGGATACCCCTCTTAACGTTTTATTTGAGTTTATGGTACAACCATCGGCATCCCAGACGGATTTGGTTACACTGCTGGACGGTTCGCTTAGAATCATTTCTACAGCGCGGCCGACTCCCATTCCGCCCATCCGCCTCAAACTGGACCGGGAAGCGGGTCAGGCCGCCCAAGCGGATCCGCCGCCTTTGGCCATTCTCAGCGCCCTCTCGCGTCTGACGCTTTATCGTTTGCAGGAACGCGCCCGCCAGGAGGCCGCCACAGGGCAATACGAGCAAGCCACCCAACACCTTAAGCACCTGGCCGTCCGTTTACTTTCGCAAGGTGAAAACAGCCTGGCAAAGACCGCCCTTTTGCAAGCCGAACAAATCGAACGAACAAAATCCTTCAACCATGAAGACGACAAAGAGATCAAATATGGCACAAGAGCTTTACTTTTCTCCGCCGCGCAGGAAAAACAATGATTGTCTGCTCTAATTGTAAACACACCAATATGTCTGGAGCCGTGTTCTGCGCTGAATGCGGCGCGCAGCTGGCTGTTGAGGATTCTCTCACTACGCAAAATATTGCCACCGGTCAGGTAGAACAAGCGCTGGGAAAAAGCGACACTGTTTCGCCCCCGTCTCCAGCCTCGGTCGTGCTTAACGATTGGGTAACGCTTCATCTCATGGACACCGGTAAGATGCTCCCGCTTGCCAACCGCAACGAATTCACGCTTGGACGGACCAGCGAAGGCCAACCCATCATGCCTGATATTGATTTCTCGCCTTATCAGGCTTATGCTTGCGGCGTGTCGCGTTTACATGCCGTCATTAAACGCGATGCCAGCCGCGCCGTACTCGTAGATTTGGGTTCATCCAACGGCACCTACGTCAATGGCAAACGGCTGGCTCCCAATACCGAACATGTTCTCAACAATGGCGACGTGATCGCCCTCGGCAAACTCAAAATGCAGGTTCTGCTCAAAGGTTCGTAAAAGGAAAGGTAATCCATGGCGCATTCTGTGATCATTCATATCTCTGGCGAACAGCCCATCCTTGGTGAAGTGGAAGAACTTCCCAAGCCCACCGATACACTGCTGACTGTCAACAACCCGCGTCTGCGCGATGGCAAGGATATTCATTACATCGAACACAACGCCATCAAGGTTATCTGGCCGATTGACAAGATCACGCTCATCGAGATCCTTGAGAGCGCAGATGAAGATAAAGTCATTGGATTCGTGAGGGAATAACATGCCCGAAGAGTTCGAGCGTCGCCGCATCCTCGTCGTGGATGACGAGGAACGCATGGTCCGTTTTATCCGCATGAACCTGGAACACGACGGCTTCCTGGTGATCGAAGCCTTTAATGGCAAACAAGCCATCGATCAGCTGCGCGATACGCCCGACGCGATCCTGCTCGACGTGATGATGCCCGACATTGATGGTTTCGAAGTGTTGGAGACAATTCGCGAAGTCAGCAATGTGCCGGTCATTATGCTGACCGCCAAAGGCGAGGAAGATGATCGCGTGCGCGGCCTTGAGCTGGGCGCGGACGATTACGTCACCAAACCGTTCAGCCCGCGTGAACTGGTCAGCCGCATAAAAGCCGTTTTGCGCCGCACCGAATCCGCGTCCGGTTCGATGCACGGCTTGATCGAAGTGGACGAACGCTTGAAGATTGACTTCGACCGCCGCGAAATTTGGCTGGAGGGCAAACTTGTCAAATTGCGCCCCACTGAATATCGTCTGCTCTTTCATCTGGTGCAAAATGCAGGCTGGGTCGTTTCACATGACCAGCTGCTTCAAAAAGTTTGGGGCTACGAATATCGCGATGAGCCGCATTACGTAAGGCTGTACATCAACTATCTGCGCCAAAAACTGGAGAAAGATCCCGCCGACCCGAAATATATTTTGACCGAGCGCGGCGTGGGTTACAGGTTTGTGGATTTTCGCCGCGAAAAAGCATGATTTTACGTAGGGGCACAGCGACACCTGCTGTAAATTTAAACAAAACTATTACATTGAGCCTATGTTTTTTTTACACAGGCTCTTTATATTAAGTGCATACAACCAACCATTCGAAAAGGAGGTACCTATGTCAAACTTAATTCGTTGGGAGCCAATGCGCGAGATGGTGACTTTGCGCGAGGCTATGGACCGTCTCTTCGACGATGCCTTTACCCGCCCGGCCGGTACGGCGGCTGGCTGGCAGATGCCCGCCATCGATATGTACCAGACTGACGATGCCTTGGTCATACGCGCCGCAGTGCCGGGACTGAAAGCCGAAGATGTTCAGATTGATGTCACTGGCGACGTGCTGACCATCAAAGGCGAGTTCAAGCAGAAGGACGAGGCCAAGGAGAAGAATTACCACCTGCGCGAACAGTGCTGGGGCACCTTCGAGCGACGCGTTCTCCTGCCGACACAAATCGTGGCAGATAAGGCCAAAGCGGAGTTCGAGAACGGCGTGCTGACGATCAGCTTGCCTAAAACCGATGAAGTCCGGCCGAAACAGATCACCATCAAAGCCAAATAATCCATCTATCCCGGATATAGGCGGGCTGTCTAGAAAGGTGAGCGGATACCTGGCAAAAGAAGCTGGAGACAGTCAAGATAAGAAACTGGCGGTCATTGGATCGCCAGTTTTCGTAAATTGTGAGCCATGCATACCAAACCCCATTCAATGGCTGCTACTCGGTTGACCTCCCGCACCAAATGATGTTCGCGTATCAATTCGTCCAGACTCGGCTGCTCCATGCCATATGCTTTGAAGCTGATTTGTCCGTGGTGCATACCCTATTGTATTAAACTTTCCCTTTTTGAGGAGGAGCTGCCTATCCCTTTTTAGACAGCTCTGTTTTTTTACCCCAACACAAAATTATCGATCAGCCTTGTCTTGCCCAAAAAAACCGCCATCGAAAGCAAAGTTTTGCCTTTTACCGTTTCCAATTCTTCGAGCGTATCATAGTCGGCGCAAGAGACATATTGCATCTGCGCCAGCGGCTCTCTATCA
>JAKBYW010000348.1:0-3430 GCA_021840275.1 Chloroflexota bacterium
TGTTCGAAGGCGGAGAGATGATGTTTGAAGAACATGCGACGGACGCCTATGGACATGCCAAGCTGGGCGGCATTGGTGACGCCGTGGCGGCGGCCATGAAGAATGTCTCACCCAAATTCAACGGCGGCAAGACAGTGGATGTTGTTGATCAGAAACTTGGTTACATGGTGCGCGGAGGCGATCCGGACGCGATTGACTCTGTTGTCCCGATGGCATTTGGAAATCTGGCGCTCGACCTGCTTCTCAAAGGCGTGCATGGACGGCTGGTCGTCTTGAAGAATGGGCGTTACGATAATATGCCGTTGGATGTCATCACCGCCACAAAAAAAGTTGTCAATGTTGAGCAGTTCTATGACACTGCGCGTTATCGCCCCAAGTATGAGAATTTTGAGATGAAGCCGCTCTTCATCATGGCCAGTGAAGGATAACCAAGTGGCCGTCACTTCGAAAGTGACGGCCACTTTCTATAGGGGAATGCGGTTGTGTCTTTCAACTGCATTCAAACCAATTCCTTTTTCAACAACTCCAAAATTTTGTGCACGGCCACCGGCACTGCTGCCGCAACTTTTGGCGAAAGTTCTTCCGAGAAGTCATACATATTTTCAGATTCGATTGCAACCACATCCACGCGCTCTGGAACGTCTGCTCCCATTGACTGTGCGACCTGCAAGGCCGCCATCAATGAAGTGTCATGTGCGGATGCAGAATGACTCATCATCGGATTTGGAAGTGCAAGCAATGGGAAGACTCTTACGCTTCCCACCGCGCCCTGGCCGGACTCCATTGCATCGACCAGGATCACACGCTGATAACCCAGCGTCCGCTCCATGAGGCTCAGGCCGCCCAGCGAAGCGCAATCCACCTCGACGCAGGATGAAGAGCCGAGGGCGCCGCGTACCTGCTCCGCGACCTTCCAGCCGACACCGTCATCGCCGAGAATGGGATTGCCGAGTCCGATCACGAGAGTTTTCACGGTCGCAGTTCCTATTTTGTGCGTCTATGATGCTGTCGCTGAATCTCCATCGCGGTCGGGCAAAATTGACGTTGAAATCGTGAAGATAAATTCAGACCGCGCATCGGATGAAGCGCTCAAGATCAGGCTTGGATTTATACCCTGTATCAGAGTCTGGCACATGGAGTTGATTCCATGTCGGGCAAGTTCAACGTTCCGCAACCCGGAACATTCGGCCGCTTTATCCAAAGGAAAATCCATAATAACGATGCGCACTCCGCCGCCGATGTTTTCTATGGAAAGAGAAACATCCGCTGTTTCAAAGATGCATTTCAGTGCCTGAACGGCCGAATCGTCCAACATGGACAGCGGGATAATGTCTTTAAGATGTGCCGCCAGCGATCTCCCAAAGCATTCTCCAAAATCTTGCATGTGATAAAGCGCCTCTGCCATATTGCACCAGGAACAACAATACAACCCATATTCCAGAAATACCCTGAACAAGTCTGTTGCCGTTGATGAACCCCCACCTACTATTTCGCCACAAATACGGAAATTGCCCTGTCCATCGCAACTCAGGAATACATCGCGTTGTTCCATTTCTGCATAGTACATATCTGCGCTGGCGATTGAATATCTGAACAAGTGTGTGACGTGTCGTTCAGCAGGTTGAGTTATCATGGCTTCTCCTTACCGCGCAGGAATCGCTTCCTGTGGATCACTGGAAAATCGATATGTTCTTTCGGCGGCTGTCATGTGTGGATCATGAACCGGTAGTTCAGTCCGATCTTGAACATGCCGCTGAGAATGGAATTACCGAGTCCGATCACGAGAGTTTTCATGTTAGCAATATTGTTTGATAACTTTGACTGCTTTGCCTTCCGCGTCACGCACAGTCACTTCGAGCGGCATCTGTCCGGGCAGGGAATGTGTGGCGCAGCCGAAACACGGATCGTAGGCGCGGAATGCCATCTCGACCATGTTCAACATGCCTTCGGTTGCAATTGTGCCGTGTTTAATAAGGCTGCTGGCTGCCTTGTGAATAGACATGCTGATCGGTGCGTAGTTGTTGGTGGTACCGACGATGAGATTGATCTTTGTCAACAAACCGCGCTCGTCGGTGGTGTAGTGATGCGTCAGTGTGCCACGCGGTGCTTCGACGGTGCCTATTCCCTCGGTGGGTGTCTCAGTTGGAATGTTATGGAAATTGGGTGAGGTCACTTCTGGATCGGTGGCAAGCTCCACCCAGCGTTCCGCGGCGTAGAGCAGTTCGATCAGCCGCGCCCAATGCGTGGCGAGTCGTTGATGGACGGGCTTGCCGCCCAGAGTCTTATAGAAATTGTCGTATTCTTCCTGCGCGCGCGGTGTCGCCATGCCGTCTGCTGCGTTGAGTCGCGAGAGCGGAGTCGCGCAATAGACGCCGGAATCATTTCCGTCTATAAATCCCTTCCAGCCGACCTTTTTGAGATAAGGGAATTTTAAATAGGTCCACGGCTCAACGCGTTCGGCAATGTGTTCGGCGTAATCCTTCGGCGCGTATTTGACGAATTCCTTTCCATCGGGGTCGACCACGCGAACTTTGCCATCGTAGAAGTTGATTTTGTTGTTCTCATCTACCATGCCCATGTAGTAAGTACGATGGGTGTAAATATCGCCGAGGATGAGATCAACGTATTGCTTGTTACCCAGCACAATATCGTTGAAGAGTTTCAGGCTGAATTGTCCAAACTCGACCGCCCATTTGCCCATTTCTTCGATTTGCTTTCGCTCTTCCTCGGTGATACCTTTGGTCAGCCCGCCGGGGATGGATGTGCATGGATGTACCTTGCGCCCGCCTATCATTTCCACAACGGTGTGGCCATACTTGCGCGCTTGAATAACCTTGCCTGCGATTTCCAATCCAACTTTGTGAATGACGCCAAGAATATTTCGCTCGGCCACGGGCGCATCGGGGCCCATAATGAAATCAGGTCCGCCGAGTGCGTAGAAATGTGTGGTGTGATCGGTGACGAAAAACGCGCTGTAAAGAAGCTCACGTAAAAGTTTGGCCGTGCGCGGTGGATCAACATGATAGACCGCGTCGGCAGCCTTGGCCGCTGCCATATGATGCGCCTCGGGGCAGACGCCGCAAATGCGGTTGGTGAGAAGCGGCATTTCTTCCACAGGCCGACCGACACAGAAGCGTTCAAAGCCGCGCAGTTCAGGAATCTGGAAATAGGTATTGGCAACGTCACCATCTTCATTCAGGAAGATTTCGATTTTGCCATGGCCTTCGAGGCGGGTGATAGGATCAATGCTAATTCGTTGCGTCATGTTATACCTTCTCTTTCTTCCACGCAGGTACTGCGGCTTTCATCAGCGACCCTGCTAAATTGAAACGATAGAATTGTCCGGCAGGGTCAGGGATGCCATCAATGATGCGATCGATCTCGTTCGGGTCGTTGCTGTCGATCACGGATGCAAAGGCGGAGATCAGCC